>CAZPCE010000073.1:0-11132 GCA_964584915.1 uncultured Arenimonas sp.
ACGATGACCAGATACCGATCAGCCACGCCAGCGCGGAAAAGACGATGACCGCAAAACCCAGCGCGATCAGCATTTGCTGTTCGCCGAGCGAAGCGCCGGTGACGTCGTAACGCACGTAGCTCACGAGATCGTCGTCGCGACGGATCGCGTATTTGTACAGCCTGGGTTTTCCGTCCTCGTCGAGCTGGGAAATATTGTGTATGCCGGTATCAAGGCCCTGCAGATACAGGGGCATCCGGTAGGCGGCACGGGCGCTCCAGGTCTTGGCGCTATAGAGCGAAAACGAAGGTGCGGCATTCGGATTTGCACGCGCCTGCTCGACCAGGCTATCGACTTCTTTTTGCATCGTGTCGTCGATTAGCTGGCCTTCCAGCTTGCTTCGCAGATACAGGCTGGAAACCGCGAACAACGCGGTCAAGCCAAAACCGAGTGCCAGAAAAGAAAGAATGATTCGGGTGCGAAGTCTGCGCCGGTATTGCATCGTCTAACGCCGTGCCGGGCCCTCAGGCCGACTCAGTGTCTGCGATTCGGTAGCCGATCCCGTGTCGGGTCTGGATCAATGCCTTGTCGAACGGCTTGTCGATCGCGGCGCGCAAGCCATGGATATGCACCCGCAAAGAATCGCTATCGGGCAATTCTTCGCCCCAGACGCGATTTTCCAATTCCAGTCGGGTCACGACCGAAGGCGATGCTTCCATCAAGGATTGCAGGATTTTCAGAGCGGTCGGATTGAGCTGGATGGCTTTGCCGCCGCGCATGACTTCCAGCGTGTCGAGGTTATATTCAAGATCGGCCACGTGTAACACGCGCGGTTGTGCCGCTTTGCCGCGGCGTGCGAGCACGGACAAGCGTGCTTCAACTTCCTGCAGTGCGAAAGGTTTGACCAGGTAGTCGTCGGCGCCGGACTCAAAACCGGCGAGCTTGCTGTCGAGCGAATCGCGCGCGGTCAACATCAACACAGGCGTTTGTTTGCGGCCTTCTGCGCGCAATCGCTTGCAGACTTCCAGGCCGTCCATGCCCGGCAGATTCAAATCCAGGATAATGGCATCGAAATCATTGACCACTGCCAAATGCAGACCGGCAACGCCGTCGGCGGCATAGTCGACCGTATGACCCCGGTCTTCGAGAAAATCGCCGAGATTGGCGGCGATATCGCGGTTATCTTCAATGACTAGAATGCGCATAGTTTTACAGCCTTATTGATTGACCTGCGTACCATTGTTTCGACTGATCTCGTTGTCCCTGGCCCTAGCCGCTGCCGTCTTGCACACACGTTTTATCATATTGCTGCCGATCGGCGCTTCTTTCGTGCAAACCAGGCGGCTGTCGCGGAAGGCCTTTGCCAGCAACCTGTTTACTTCGCCTTGATTCAAGTCCACTTTCTGTTTCGACTGCGGGTCAAGCGATCCAAAACTTTTGCCGTCTGAAAGCATTTGCGTAATCTCAAGCAATGCCGACTCTACGGTAGCGCGGTCGGCTTGCGTCATTTCGGAATACTTCTCATCGTTATTGATGGTGTTGATAACCAATCGATGCTGTTCGGCGATGGTAGGAAGGGAAACGTCTATCTGTATTGCGTCTGCTGCAAGTGCAGAACCGGCAAAGAACAGGGAACCTATTACAAAAATCAATGAGCGCATTAACTAAATCCTTGAAAATATAAGCGTTTGCCGAGATGACTTTCGATTGTGCCAGAGTTAACAAGTTCCGGCACAGGGATAAAAGTCATGCATCCCGGAGCGGATTGAGATCGGCCCGATCATGCAAACAGCATGAATATCGACAAGGTTTTAGACAGGCTGGATATTGAACTGCTCGCAAGCTTCGGGAAATGGCAGCAAAAACAATCATTTATTGCTTTTTTTGGAGCGTGACCGGGATTTCGCCGCTTTCGTTACTCCCTTTTGGCTTTCCAATAAGTGCTCGATGATCGCGCCAGCGATATCGATGCCTGTGGTGCCTTCGATGCCCTCGAGACCCGGTGATGAATTCACTTCGAGCACCATCGGCCCCTTGTCGGAACGCAGCAAATCCACGCCCGCCAAACTCAAACCCATCACCTGTGCCGCTCTCAGTGCCGTGTCCTGTTCTGCGCTCGTCAACTCAACCCGGGTTGCTGCTCCGCCACGATGCAAATTGGAACGAAATTCGCCCGCAGCGGCTTGCCTCTTCATCGCCGCCACGACGTTGTTGCCGACCACGAAACACCGGATATCGGCCCCTTTTGCTTCGGGAATGAATTCCTGCACCAGAAAATTGGCGTACAGGCCGCGCAAGGCTTCGATCACGCTGCGTGAGGCGCTCAGCTGTTCGGCAAGTATGACTCCCGAGCCTTGCGAACCTTCATTTAGCTTGATGATATGCGGCGGTTCACCCATCAGGTTCAACAAGTCCTGGGTATCGTCCGGATTATCGCCGAACACCGTCACCGGAAGGCCGATGCCCTGCGCTGCCAATAGTTGATGGCAACGCAACTTGTCGCGTGCCCGCAAAATGGCGTCGGACGAATTAGGCGTATATGCCCCCATCATCTCGAATTGTCGCAGTACCGCCGTGCCGTAGCGGGTGATCGAAGCGCCTATTCTCGGGATTACCGCGTCAAAGCCCTTCAGGGACTTGCCTTTGTAATTGAGCTGAAATTTCCCTGGTGCAATTTTCATGTAACAACGCAAAGGGTCGAGTACGCGCACGGTATGCCCACGATCACGAGCGGCCTGCACCAGCCGTTGGGTCGAATAGAGTTTGGCGTTGCGGGACAAGATGGCCAGCTTCATGGGATTCCTTCGATGCAGCGGCCAATGGGGAACAATACTGGAGCGGGAGATGGGAATCGAACCCACGTCAGTGGCTTGGGAAGTCACAGCTCTACCATTAAGCTACACCCGCACCGCTGAATTATAATGCCCGCATGCAAATATTACTCAATGGCCAAACAATCGACTTGCCGGGCTCCGTGAGCCTGGCGCAACTGCTGGAACAACAGGGCTATGCGCAACGCCGCGTCGCCGTGGAAGTTAACCGGAGCATCGTGCCGAAAAGCAGGCATGGCGAACATCTGCTCATCGAAGGCGACAAAGTCGAAATCGTGCATGCCCTGGGTGGTGGCTGAATCGGCATCGATTTACCCTTATCGGAATGGGGTTTTCGCGCCATAATGTCGGGATGAATCAGCCCAACTTACCCGCTCCACTCATCATCGCCGGAAAAAGCTACCGTTCCCGCCTGCTCACCGGCACCGGCAAATTCAAGGATTTCGAAGAAACCCGTCTCGCGACCGAAGCCGCCGGTGCCGAAATCGTTACCGTTGCCATTCGCCGAACCAATCTGGGCCAGGACAGCAACGCGCCGAATCTGCTTGATGTATTGCCGCCGGAAAAATATACGCTGCTGCCCAATACCGCCGGCTGCTACAACGTGGAAGACGCCGTTCGCACCTGCCAGCTGGCGCGCGAATTACTCGATGGCCACCGCCTGGTAAAACTCGAAGTACTCGGTGATCCGAAAACCCTGTTTCCGAATGTGATCGACACCATAAAGGCCGCCGAAATCCTGGTGCGCGATGGTTTCGACGTGATGGTTTATACCTCGGACGATCCCATCATCGCGAAACAACTCGAAGCCATCGGCTGCGTTGCGGTGATGCCGCTGGCCGCTCCGATCGGTTCCGGTCTCGGCATCCAGAACAAATGGAACCTGATCGAAATCATCGAAAACGCGAAAGTGCCGATCATTGTCGATGCCGGCGTCGGTACGGCCTCCGATGCCGCGATCGCGATGGAACTTGGTTGCGATGGCGTGCTGATGAACACCGCGATCGCTTCGGCAAAAAATCCGGTCCTGATGGCAAGTGCAATGCGCAAGGCCGTTGAAGCAGGGCGCGAAGCCTTCCTGGCCGGTCGCATTCCGAAAAAGCGAAATGCGAATGCTTCGTCCCCGATTGATGGCCTGTTCTTTTGAGCCATGAGCCAGGATATTCACACTGAAGCCTCCGACACTGACGATGCCCGTATCGAAGACCTGAAAAAGCGCCGCATACGCAGCTTTGTTTTGCGGCAAGGTCGCGTCACGCTGGCGCAGAAACGGGCTTTTACCGATCACTGGCCGCATTACGGCATCGAATATTCCGGCGAGCCGAAAAATTTCGAAACGATTTTCGCAAGACAGGCCGAACGAGTGCTCGAAATCGGTTTCGGCAACGGCGAGCAAATGCAATTCGCCTGCGCCAACGAACCGGAACGCGATTTTATCGGCGTCGAAGTGCACGGCCCCGGCGTCGGCCGTTTGTTGAATGGCCTGGCCGATGACAATCTGAAAAATGGCCGGGTATATCAACACGACGCGGTCGAGGTGCTGAAAAATGAAATCCCCGACGCCGCCTTGTCGCAGGTGCGAATTTATTTTCCGGACCCATGGCACAAGAAAAGGCATCACAAACGCCGCTTGATCCAGCCCGATTTCGTGCAGTTGCTTTGCCGGAAAATCAGGCCGGGCGGCTTGCTGCACTTGGCTACCGACTGGGAAAACTATGCCGAGCACATGTGGGATGTTTGCGATGCCGAACCCCTGCTCGAGAATCGAAACGGCGCACGGGGCTTTTGCGCCCGCCCGGATTGGCGACGCCAAACCCATTTTGAAACTCGCGGCCTGAAGCTGGGTCATGGTGTTTGGGATTTGCTTTATACAAGACGCCAGGGAGACTAGTTCGCACGCATGAACAGCAGCATCACACCACTGACCGGCGACATGATCCTGGTAATGGGCCTGGCAGCCTTCGTGATGACGATGTTCGTGTTTGAGCGTATACGTGGCGATGCCACCGCGCTCGTGGTTTTGGTGATACTCGGCATCAGCAACCTGGTGCCATCGACCCAGTTGTTTTCCGGTTTTTCCGGCAATGCCGTCATCAGCATTATCGCTTCCATGATTTTAAGTTCGGGTCTCGAACGCACCGGTGCCTTGAACCGCTTGGCCGGCTGGCTCTTGCGACGCTCCAACGGCATGGAAGAACGCCTGATCCTGTTCCACTCGGCGATTGCCGGCGTGATGTCGGGCTTCATGCAAAACCCCGCGGTAACGGCCCTGTTCCTGCCGGTGGCATCGCGGCTTTCCGCCCGCACCGGCATCGTGCTGTCGCGCCTGCTGATTCCGATGGCGACCGCGATCATCATGGGCGGCGGACTCACGATGATCGGCAATTCGCCCCTGATCATGTTGAACGACTTGCTGCTGTCGGCAAACAGCAATCTTCCTTCCGGCGTTGCGTTGCTCGCGCCGCTACCGATGTTCAAGCCACTGCCGATCGGCATTCTGCTGTTGTCTGCCGGACTTATTTATTTTTTCACGCGCGGCAAAAAATGGCTGCGCGAAGACGAAGACAAGGGCGTCATGCCCAGCACGCCGGAAAGTTATTTCGCGAAATCCTACGGCATCGAAGGTGACGTTTTCGAACTCACGATTACCGCCGAAAGCCCGCTGGTCGGCATGCCACTCGGCGAAGCCGAAGCGCAGGCCGGCGCACCGCTAATGCTGGCCTTGCAAACCGGCAACGAATCGCGGCTTGCACCACCGGCCGACACCGTGCTTTGGGTCGGCACGGTATTGGGCGTGATGGGCGAACGCGAGAAAGTCCAAGCTTACGCGCGCGAGCATCTGCTGAAATTCTCCGCGCGTTTGCGAGTGCTTGGCGATTTGTTCAACCCGTCGCACGCCGGTATTTCCGAAGCCGTCATTCCTCCGACATCGCATTTTATCGGCCGCACGCAGGCCGACCTCAGGCTGCGCAAACGCTTCGGCATCAGCCTTCTCGCGATTCAACGCGGCAAGGAAGTATTCCGCGACGATATTCGCAAGCTGCCGATCCGCGCCGGCGACATGCTCGTGTTCCACAGCATCTGGAAAGATCTGGCGCAGGCCAGCGAAGCGCGCGACTTCGTGGTCGTCACCGATTATCCGAAAGACGAACACCGTCCGCATAAAATAAATTGGGCTATCGGCATTTTCGCCGTTTGCATGTTTTTGGCACTCACCGCGATCGCGCCACTCTCGCTCACGCTGATGGCCGGCGCTGCCGCCATGATTTTGAGCGGCGTGTTGAACATGGACGAGGCCTACGCGTCGATCAGCTGGAAAACCGTCTTCCTGATGGCGTGCCTGATTCCGCTCGGCTGGGCGATGGATTCGACCGGCGCCGCGAACTGGCTGGCGCAGCACACGCTTGAAATTTTCGGCAACCAAACGCCGACATTTGTTTTTCAAATCGCGATCTGCGTACTTACCATCATATTCGGACTGATCATCGGCAATGTCGGCGCCACCATCATCATGGTGCCGATCGGTATCAACGTCGCGCTCGCCGCCGGCGGCAACCCGACCGGGTTTGCGCTTTTGGTGGCGTTATCCGCCAGCAATAACTTCATGAGCCAATCCAATCCCGTGCTGGCGATGATCTCGGGCCCTGCGGGCTATCAATCGCGGGAGTTCTGGCGAACCGGCGCGCCGCTGACTTTGCTCTACCTGATTATTTCGCTGGTAACGGTGAACGTGGTTTTTTAGGATTACCCGATCAGTCCTGCAAACTTAGCTGATCATCCACCCACTCCACCGCTACGGATTTCAAACTGGCACCACGGCATGGCCCGGCCACGCATTCACCGTTGTCCAGACGAAAAGTGGCGCCATGGGCAGCGCAGACCAAGTCACCGTCTTGCATCAGGAATTTACCGGGTGCGTAATCCAGCCGGCGGCCGGCATGGGGGCAAACATTGAGCCAAGCCTGGACATTCTCATTGTCACGATAAAGCAAAATGGCTTCATTTTCGCCGTCGATGTCTGCATTAACGACGATTATCTGCCTGTTCGGCAAGTCTTCGCGCGAAATTAACGTTCTGCTTACACTTTTCATTCCATCGCTCGCCATACTTCGGTACCCCCTATTTTGACACGCCCACCATGCCGATATTTATCCATCGCGTATTTAGTTACTGCCCCAGCAAGCCTCGCAGCCCGCTGATGCGTCTGCTATTTGGCTTGCTTGGTCTGGCGCTGCTGGTTTTCCTGCTCGTGTTCGGCGTTTTCATCGGCGCCGCCATGTTGTTGTTCGCCGCCACGCGTCGTTTACTGGCTTCGCGCAAGCCCGCTTCCGTTGCCAACCAGCCGAGTGACGTCATCGATGCCGAATTCCATGTCGTGGACAAGAAGCCCGCTTCGATCAACGCACAATAGTCCGCTTGCGATAAAATCAGCGCTCGACACGGAGCGCTGATTGATGCCATCAAACGAATATCTCTTTCCCGCACCACCGCAAGCCGGTGTGCGCGTGCACGGCGAAAACGCCCTCTTTCCGGTTCACCGCATTTATTGTGTCGGCAGAAACTTCGCCGAGCACGCAAAGGAAATGGGGGCCGAAGTCCCCTCCCGCGGCACCCCGGTATTTTTCATGAAACCCGCCGATGCGGTCGTGACCAAAGGTGGAGACATCCCCTATCCCGGCATGACGAACGATTTGCATCACGAAGTCGAATTGGTCGTCGCGATTGATCGCGATGCCGCAGGTGTCGTGGATATGGCATCTGCACTCGATTACGTCTTCGGATACGGCGTCGGCCTCGATCTGACCCGCCGTGATTTGCAGAATCTCGCCAAGGAAAAACGTCTGCCCTGGGATACATCGAAGGGCTTCGATTATTCCGCACCGCTCAGTGCGATCATTCCGAAGCGGCAAATTGAGAATCTCGAAAACCTAATGCTGTCACTCAAGATCAACGACGTCGTGCGCCAGCGGGCACCTCTTTCAGACATGGTGTTCAATGTCGCCGAGATCATCCACGAGCTGTCCAAACTTTATGCCTTGAAAGCTGGCGATCTGATTTTCATGGGCACGCCCAGCGGTGTTGCCGCGATGCTGCCCGGCGATCGCTTTACCGCCAGCCTGGAAGGCGTGATCGATTTTCATGGCAATATTGCCGCTGTCTAAAGCTTCAACACATCAGGAGAAAACAATGGGAATGCTTTCCGAGTTCAAGGAATTTGCGATGAAAGGCAATGTGGTCGATCTGGCCATCGGCGTCATTATCGGCACCGCTTTCGGCAAGATCGTTTCGTCACTGGTAAACGGCGTGATCATGCCGATCATCGGCAACATCGTGGGCGGCGTGAATTTCGGTGATCTGGCCTACACACTTACGCCTGCCGTGATCGGCCCGGATGGCAAGGAAACCACGCCGGCGGTGTTGGTCGCCTACGGCGCCTTCATCCAGACCATCGTCGATTTCGCGATTATCGCTTTCGTATTGTTTATTGTGATCAAGATCATGAATCGCCTTAAAAAGGCCGAGGAAGCCGCCCCGGCGCCGCCGGCAGACGATATAGTGCTGTTGACCGAAATTCGCGACTTGCTGAAAAAATAAAAAGCCCGTTTCCACACTCACAGCGCCGACCACCGTCGGCGTTGTTCTTTCCGGAGATTCGAATGTCCCGTTTTATCCTGCCTTTAGGTCTGTGTTTCCTGAGCCAGCTCGCCATCGCGGACGATGTTTTGCTGGACGCAAAAAGTTTGAGCAAGGCGGCAGAATTGCGGGACGGCGCACTGCAAAAAAATGAAGCGACCACACTGCTGGAATCATTGACGACCGAAATCGGCCCGCGCATGGCGGGCTCGCCCGCCGACGCCAAAGCCGTTGCCTGGGCACAACAAAAATTCAAGGCGCTCGGTTACGACAAAGTGTATTTGCAGCCGGTAACCTATCCGGTTTGGCAACGCGGACACGAGCAGGCTGAAGTGCTTTCGCCCTTCCCGCAAAAACTGCATATCACAGCACTCGGCGGCAGCGTCGGTACCGATGGCAAAACACTGGATGCCGAAGTCGTCGAATTCGAAAGTCTGGATGCATTGAAATCGGCGCCGGAGAACAGCCTGAACGGCAAGATCGCTTTCATCAACAAGCGCATGGAACGTCATAAAGATGGTTCCGGCTACGGACCGGTCGTTGCCGGTCGCGGTGCCGGCGCAGTCGAGGCCGCGAAAAAAGGCGCGGTCGCCGTGATCATCCGCTCGGTCGGCACCGATGATAATCGCCTGCCGCATACCGGCATGATGCGCTACAACGATACTGTCAAAAAAATTCCGGCCGCCGCGTTATCGGTGCCGGACGCCGACCTGGTCGAACACATGTTGAAGCGCGGCAAGCCTGTGCTTTTGCGTTTGGATATCGCTGCTGGCCTGACCGGTACATACACCTCGTACAATGTGATCGGCGAAATTCGCGGCCGTGAAAAACCGGATGAAGTGGTCGTGATTGGCGGCCATCTCGATTCCTGGGATCTGGGAACCGGTGCGGTCGATGATGGCGCCGGCGTCAGCATCACCATGGCCGCAGGTGCCGTCATCGGACAAATGAAACAGGCGCCACGCCGCACCATTCGTGTTGTCGCCTTCGCCAACGAAGAACAGGGTTTATACGGCGGCAAGGCTTATGCCGAAGCCCATAAAAACAATGTTGCCGATCATCAGATCGGCGCAGAAAGCGATTTCGGCGCCGGACGCATTTATTCATTTGGCGCGGGCGTCAGCGACAATGCCTGGCCGGTGATCGAACAAATCGGCAGCGTACTCGCACCGCTGGGTATCGTGACCGAAAAAGGCAAAGGCGGCGCCGGCCCCGATATCGGTCCGATCTCCGCACTCGGCATGCCGTGGGCGGAACTGCAACAAGACGGTACCGATTATTTCGACCTGCACCACACCGCGAACGACACCTTCGACAAGGTCGACCCGAAAGCCCTCGACCAGCAAGTTGCAGCGTACGCCGCGTTCGCGTATCTGGCCGCCGAAAGTAAAATGGATTTCGGTTCGGCGCCGAAAGAGGAAGAAAAGAAATAATGACGCCGGTCATCCCCGCATGCTCTTGTCGGGGATCCAGCGACTTCATCCCTCGCAACAAATGACTATGAATCCCCGCCTGGGCGGGGATGACGAATTGCTTGATGTCGTAGGACATAGGTGTGTTTCAAACGCACCTCTGTGGCAACCCAGGAAATGCAGGGGCGATTTGCTGCCGCAGGCAGGGGCCCAGCGGCGCTGCCTTCTCTGACATACTCCATGAAATCCCGCCGTTTCCGGCTCTCGCCATGTCGATCAAACTGAAAATTTCATTCCTGCTCCTGGCATTGGTGGCCGCTTATTTCGGCCGGGAATATTGGCTTGAAAATTATCGCGATGGCGTCAGGCTCGCTACGAACACAACCGGCGCCGGCTCGCAAAAACTGCTCGATATCGGGAATAAAACCGAATCGGCGCACTACGCAATTTCCTCCACTGCGACACCGGAGCAGACTGCATTGATCGCGACGAAGGTGGAGAGTCTCTACGAGGCTTACACCATCTTCTTTCGAGACTCGATTCCGCCCGATGCAAAACGGCCAAAGCTGAAGCTGATGCTCTACAAAGACCGGAAAGAGTTTTCCGTCTTCAACAGGAGCAGCCCTTGGGCAGAGGCGTATTACCTTTTTCCAGTGTGTTATGCCTACTATTCCTTTGGCGACAAAAATCCTTATCACTGGATGACACACGAAGCGACCCATCAACTGAACAGGGAAGTAGCGCATTTCGATACGCCGAAATGGATCAATGAAGGTTTGGCCACCTATTTTGGAACCAGCAGAATTGAAGACGGAAAATTGCTGCCGGGAAATATCGACAAAAACACTTACCCGATCTGGTGGCTGTCGAGTATCGATTTAAGCGGCAAACTTCAAACCGATATCGACAAGGGAAAGATCATTCCGCTCCGCGCAATGATTACGGGTAAGAACGCTCCCGACATCAACAAGAACGTGAATTTGTACTACATCGAGTACTGGAGCTTTACGCATTTTCTGTTTCATTATGACAATGGCCGCTACGCCGACCGCTACCGCAAATTGATCGTCGAAGGCGGAACACTCGAAAACTTCGAAAAAACCGTCGGCCAGATTGATCGGATAGAAAACGAATGGTACGGGTATCTGCAAAGCAAGATCATCGAAATGGATCCCGCCCGTGAAACCGAAGATCGTGGTGCTGTCGAAGTCAGTATTTAATGGATCCATTGAACCAATGCATGTGTCATCGGTCGTATCTGCCAGCAAACATTACC
>CAZPCE010000074.1:0-11087 GCA_964584915.1 uncultured Arenimonas sp.
TGCGGCTCATTTCGACCAGCGCTTCGCTGGCGGTGGCGTTGATGCCGACACGCGGCACTTCACTGCCGGCGTGCATGATGTCGCTGATATGCAGCAATAGACGGCGGCCGAGGGCACCGGCCGGATGCGACCGTGCGAAATCGTCGGCGGTAAAGCCACGGGCTTCGAGCAGGCTGACAGCAAGCGCATCGCCCATCACCAGAGCGGCAGTCGTACTCGAAGTTGGGGCCAGACCCAGAGGGCAGGCTTCCTCGGGCACGCTGACATCCAGATGCACATCGGCGGCATTTGCAAGACTCGAACCAGGCTTGCCGGTGAGACTGATTAGCACATTGCCCTGACGCTTTAGTACCGGCAGGATCATCAGCAATTCTTCGGTTTCGCCAGAATTGGACAAGGCCAACACCACATCGGCATCGGTAATCATGCCCAGATCGCCATGGCTGGCTTCGCCGGGATGCACGAAAAAGGCGGGGGTGCCGGTTGAAGCCAAGGTCGCGGCAATCTTGGTAGCGATATGGCCGGACTTACCCATGCCGGTGCAAATTACCCGGCCCTGGCATTGCAGCAACAGCCGGCAAGCCTGGGCAAACTCCGCGCCGATCCGGCTCTGAACCGCGTGCAGCGCCTGAATTTCAACCGAAAGCACGCGCTGGCCACATTGGATCAGCGAGGCATCGGTCAGGGCGTCGTTCTTCAGATTAGCGTTCATCAATACGGGGTTGGCGGTATCATGTGCGTCTATTGTAATCCAATGCATTGTTTTTAACCCCCACAATCATAAGCCGCCCATGAACGCCCAACAGATCCAAGACCTAATCCATGCCGGCATGCCCGGCGCCGAAGCCCGGGTAATGGGCGAAGACGGCGTGCATTTCGAAGCCGTCGTCATCTCCGAGGCATTCCAGGGCAAATTGCCTCTGGCCAGACATCGCATGGTCTATGCGACGCTGGGCACCTTGATGGGCGGTGAAATCCACGCCCTGGCATTGCGCACGCTGACTCCGCAAGAAGCACAGGCTTCTCACTAAAACTTTCAACCAGAAGAAAAGTACATGGCAAAAATTATTGTTACCGGCGGCGAAGTATTGAATGGCGAAGTGCAGATTTCAGGCGCGAAAAATGCGGTATTGCCGATCTTGTGCGCAACCTTGTTGGCCGATAGTCCGATCTCGATCGGCAATGTGCCGCATCTGCATGACGTGACCACGACCGTCGGTTTGCTCGGCGCACTTGGCGCACAACTGAGCATCGATGAAAAATTGACGATCACCGTTGATCCGACCCATCCGATCAATACCGTCGCGCCTTACGAATTGGTGAAAACCATGCGCGCTTCGATTCTGGTGCTCGGGCCTTTATTGGCGAAATACGGCCATGCCGAAGTGTCTTTGCCCGGTGGTTGCGCGATTGGTTCGCGTCCGGTCGAGCAACACATTCGCGGCTTGATCGCGCTGGGTGCCGATGTCGTCGTCGAAAACGGTTTCGTGAAAGCAAAATGCGACCGTCTGAAAGGAGGCCGTTACGTATTCGACATGGTCACTGTAACGGGCACTGAAAATGTGTTGAGTGCCGCAGTGTTGGCGAAAGGCACGACCGTTCTGGAAAACTGCGCCGAAGAACCCGAAGTCGTCGATCTGGCGCATTGCCTGATGGCGATGGGCGCGAAGATCGACGGCGCCGGTACCAACAAGATGGTTATCGAAGGTGTCGACAGTTTACGCGGTTGCCATTACGACGTGATGCCGGATCGGATCGAAACCGGCACCTTCCTGATTGCCGGCGCCATGACCGGCGGCCGTGTCATCTGCCGCAAAACCCGCGCCGGAATTCTGGATGTGGTGTTGCAAAAACTTGAAGATGCAGGCGCCGAAATTACTACCGGTGCGGACTTCATCGAAATAAACATGCATGGCAAGCGTCCGAAAGCCGTCAGCCTGACGACTGCACCATACCCGGCGTTCCCGACCGACATGCAAGCGCAGTTCGCCGCGATGAATTGCATGGCCGATGGTGTCGGCGTGATCAAGGAAACGATTTTCGAAAACCGTTTTATGCACATGAATGAGTTGATGCGGCTCGGTGCCGATATCCAGATCGACGGACACACCGCCATCATTCGCGGCGTCGAAACCTTGACCGGTGCGCCGATCATGGCGACCGATTTGCGTGCATCGGCATCCTTGGTATTGGCAGGCCTGGTCGCGAAAGGCGAAACCGTCATCGACCGGATTTACCATATTGATCGCGGCTACGAAAACATCGAGGAAAAACTCGGTGGACTCGGCGCAAAGATTCGCCGCGTTCCGGGCTGATTCGACAGTCGTAAATAAAAGCGCAGTATTGAAAAAGGCAGCTTTCGCTGCCTTTTTCAATTCCTGTTTCAATTCACGATCATTCGTTTTTAAAATTCCATTCTCAATCCCAGCGACAAGGTGTCCTGGTCGAGCCGGTCGCGGCCGATCATTTTTTCATAGTAGATAAATCCGGAACGCCCTTTCGTCAGAATCATCGACAGGCCCAGCCCGATACGGAAGTAGCTCTTGTCCTCGGGATCGCCAGTGACGAAAATCGGTGTGCCGGTTGGATCATAGATAAACGATGCCTGGATCGATTGCGGGTCGTCCTTGAATTCGCGCTCCCATTCGATTTGCAGATGCGGCATCAGCACGCCCCAATCGGTGCTGTGGCTGTAGGCGAACTTGCTGCCGAGAACGGTGGCAAGCGATGTCAAACTGCGGCTTTCGATATGCAATCCAAGACCTGAACCATTTCCGCTTAGCAACAACTCGTCGTAGGCATCGAAATCGAGTTTGGTGTAGGTCATGCGGCCGTAAGGACCGATCGCCCAGCCACCTTTCTGGAAATCACGGCCGAAGGTAAATGCCGCCGACAACATGTCGCCGTTGGTGTCGGCATTTGCGATCTGGTCGACCGTCGTGAAGCCGCCTCCGAACAATGGCAAGGTGTAGCTGATGTGCCGTTGCAGATCGAAACTGTTTTGGCCGTATGTGAGCACGGCATCGGCGTACCAGTTGTTTTGCTGGTAGAAAGTACTGTAAGCCGATGCGCTCCAACCTCTGGTGTCCACGCTGCCTGCACTGCCGGGCAAGGTCGTGCCTTGCTGCGTGAAGCCGAGCGCGGCACCGACAATCAGGCGATCACTCATGCGGTAATCGACACCCGCACTCAAGCCATTGATGTCGTAATCAAACGCAGGATTGATCGACCCTGCCTTGGCTTCGCCGCGGCCAATCGAACCGGTGGCGAAGAAACCCCAGCGTTCGAAATCGCCCGAGTTTTTCGCGGTGTCCGTTGCATTGGATTCACCACTGAAAGCACTGACCAGACCGGCTATCGGTACGCTGCCGCTGGCGGTATTCAATGCCAGGCCACCGAAGTTGGTACCGCCGGTGCCACTGCGCAACGCCGCAATTCGCGCTTTCAAATTCTGGAATTGCGATTGTGCCGCGAGCATCGACGCATTCGCCTGCGCCAATGCGACATCCGAGAACAATTCGTCCAGCGCATTGATGGTGTCCTGCGGATCAATGCCGGCCGAACCGAGAATGCTTTGACACTGCTGCAGCAAATCGCTTTGTTCCGCACTGAGCGATGTGCCATTCGCCAATGCCGGGCAGAGCGAATCGATCGCGTTCGCCACTTCGGTTTGCAGGGGATTGAGTCCGGTCAAATTGGAGATCGCGACATTCAGGTTGAACACCACCGGTGCACTGGCGAATGCCGGTGCCGTCGCACTGACTTGCACGGTGCCCAGACCATTGAGCTGGATCGTATTGCTTGCCTGCCCACTCGCATTGGTCACGCTGGTCGCGCTCGCTAGCGTGCCGCCGGTGGTTGTCCAGTTGATCGTTGCACCGGCAATCACAACGCCGCCGCTGTCGCGCAGTTCAACGGTCAACGGCGATGATGGGGTGGCAGGGTCGAGCACCTGATTGTTACCGGAAAGAATCGTCAATCCGCTGGCAACCGCCGCCGTCAAACCGGTCGCGCTGAAATTCGTGGATGGGCCGCCGGTAACCGTTGCGCTGACGGTGTTGATGCCCGCCGCCGGTCCAAGCGTCAGCACGGTCGATGCCTGACCTGCGGCGTTGGTAACGGCATTGATTACGGAGATGGATCCGCCACCACCAGTGATGGCGAAAGTAATTGGCACGCCGCCAAGAGCAAGCGGTTTGTGTGAACCGCTTGCCGAGAACACGCCCGCCGGCGGAGCAATCTGCACCGTCAAAGCCACCGGCAATGCGGTCGATACCGGACCTGCCTGCCCATTGCCGCTGGCTGCCGTGAGACTGACCATCACCGCGTTGGCGGCGAAGTCGACGCTGAGCGTGCCGCCGAATGCGGTGGCTCGAATCACCGAAGCGCCGCTGGCGGTTCCGAAAGTGAATGCGTTGCTTGCCTGACCGCCTGCATCGGTATTGCTCGTGGCGGCACTCAACGTCGCCGGACCGGAAATCACCGTCCAGCTGATGGTTTGGCCAGTAATCGCATTGCCGAAACCATCGCGCAGCGCGACCACGATCGGTGAATTGGCGGTGGATCCGATCACGCCCGATTGTGAATTGCCGGAAACGATCGAAAGCAGGCTGTTCGGCGTCGGGTCGTTGTTCAAGGCGAACGTCACGATTGCCGTCGGTTCGTCGGCACGGGTGGCGGTAATGCTGACCGGACCGACAACGGCGCCGGCGGTAACCGTAATGGTTGCGTCACCCGCCGAATCGGTAATGCTGCTGCCGGCCGACAACACCGCGCTGCCGGATGCCAGTACCCAATTGATCGTGATGCCCGGATCGGCAACGCCATTGTTGGTTGCGTTCACCAGCAGCGGTGATGCGAATGCCGTATTGATGAAAGCCGCCTGGCCGTTGCCCGAAGTACGCGACAGCGCGAGCGTCGGCACGACGGCATTGATATTGAGCGTGAAGCTGACGGTAACGCTTGGATCGTCCGAACGCGCCGCCGTAATCACGACCGGCCCTTGCGTGGTTCCGGCATTCACAGTGATTGAAGCATTGCCGGAACTGTCGGCATCGCTAGTTGCAGCTGACAACGTGGCGTCGCCGCTGACGACGGTCCAGTTGATGGTCAGGCCATTGGACGGAACGCCGCTGTCTTGCGCCAGCACGACAAGCGGATTTGCGAAGCTCGTGCTTGGTGCTGCCGTTTGATTGTTTCCCGAAGCGATGCTTAATGTCGGCGTAGACGCCACAACATTGTGATTGGTAATCACGGTAAGGCTGAAACCGCCGGCACTGGCCTGAATCTGAATCGGGCCCACGGTGCTGCCAAAATCGAAATCGACTTGTGCAAAGCCGCTGCCATTGGTAACCGTCGTGTTTGTCGACAGTACTGCATCACCACTTAAAACAGTCCAGTCAATATTCACGTCCGGCAAACCAATACCGCCACCATTGGTGAGTTGTACCTGGATCGGAGCACCGGCCGGCGTGTTTGGCGGGCCGCTTTGGTTGTCGCCGCCTGCAACCACGAGTTGCGGCGCGAAAGTGGAAGTCAGGTCGAATACGACACTGTTGCCGGAATCGTCCCGCTCGGCCGTAATCTGGATGGGGCCGGCATTACCGGTCGCATCGACATTGATTTGCGCAAAGCCCGATAAATCCGTCAGCGTGGTACCGCTCGACAAGATGGCGTCGCCCGATGTCACGCTCCAGTTAATCTGTACATCGCTGGCCGCGACGCCGCTGTCTTCTGCCAGCACCACGATCGTATTGGGGAAGGTGGTTCCCAGCGGCGTGGTCTGGTTGTTGCCGGCATGCAGGGTAAGTGTTTGCGAACTCGATATCACATGAATGATGAACGTCACCGGCGCAATCGGGCAGGCGGGGTCGGGGCTGACCGGGCAGCTACCGTCTACCGTAACGGTGAAATCGCCGGTGGCCGCGCTAGTGAAAGTATTGCTGCTGTCGCCTGCGCTATCCACCGGAGCATTGCTGCTGCCAAGTGTTCCGCCGCTTGCACTCCACAGCGTTTCCAGCGATGTATCGCCAACGCCGTTCACGACGTAATTCACGTCCAGGTTTGCAATGTCGCCGACGTTGATCGTGATCTCGTTTGAACTCACGGTCGTCAATTCGTACACATTGCCGGTGGCGGTCAAATTGAAGGTGACCGGCGAATACACATCCTGCCGGTTGGCTTCGACACTGATGATGCCTGCGACGTTTCCGGCATCGATGGTCATCGTTGCGATGCCGCTGGCATCGGTGATGGATGGCGTCGTCGAAGTGAGCGTGCCCGAACCTCCGGTGACGGTCCAGTCAATCGGTATGCCGGGTACGGGAACGCCGTCGTTCAACGCCAGCACGGTGAGCGGGCTTGAATACGATGTTGCCAATGGTGCGCTTTGACCGTCGCCGGAATCGATGGCCAATGTTTTGTCGATGACCGTGATCGTGAAAATTTCATCCGGTGGCGGACAGCTCGTTCCGCTACCTTTCGTATTGCCGGGCAGGCCGGCAATCGGTGCAGGCCCCGGCGGGCAATCCGCCGAAGCGGTTACGGTATAGACACCCGGTGCATTCGGGGGGAAATAAATCGTTTCGGCATTGCCGGAGGCATCGGCCGGCACGTTGGTCGCAGTGAGGAAGCCAGAAACTGCAGACCAAGCGATATTCAAGCCGACCGCAGGACTACCGTTGATCGTGTAATTGGCCGAAAGATAGAGGCCATAACCCACCGGCAGATCGTAATTATTCGAACCATTCGCCGTCAGCGCGTAAGTGGTGGTGCCAACATTGAGGTTGAAACTTACCGTCGCCGAAGGCTCGTCCTGACGCGTGGCGGTAATCGTGGTGAGCCCATTGCTGGGTCCGGCAGTTACGCTGATAGTCGCGAAGCCGCTGCCATCGGTGACGGATGTCCCGCTCGATAAGGTCGAGTCGCCTGCAGTGAGAACCCAGTCGATCGTAACGCCGCTGACAGGCGCTCCGTTGTCGTTTGCCAGGACCACCAGCGGCAATCCGAACGGGGCATTGGTGGCCGCACTCTGATTGTTGCCGGAGTCGACATACAGGGTTCGTGAGGTGGTGGCGGTACTGACCAGGAATTCGACCGAATTGCCGGGGCAATCCGGATCTGCGGTTGCCGGGCAGCTGCCTTGCACGCGAATGCGATAGTCGCCGGCCACCGTCGGCGTGAAGGTATTCACGCTGTCTGCGCTTCCGGCCACGGCCGCCGTAGGGCTGCCCAATGTGCCGCCACCCGGCCCGCTGACGATGCTCCACTGAGTGACCAAACTCGTGGCGGCAGTACCGTTGTAGGTGTAATCAACGCTCAGGTTGCTGGGCACGCCCAGCGTGCCGCCGATATTGAGCGAAGAATTCGGCGTAATGCGATAGGCGTTCGCACTCGACGTCAGATTGAAACTGACGCTTTCGAAGGGTTGTCCGGTGCCGCCGACCGATGGCCATTTTGCCGTTGCAATGGCATTGCCAGCGCCGGTAAATGTGAGCGTATTTGAACTGTTGCCTGCGCCGTCCGTCGTCGTAGTCGCGCTGGCTAAAGTGGCCGGTCCGGTCACGGACCATGTGATGGTTTGCGGATTTGCAAAACCGCCCGACAGCAATTGCACGGCCAGTGGTGCCGATGCTTGCGATACCGCCAATGCCTGACTATTGCCCGAAACGATTCGCAGCGAATTGCTGTTGATGGTGAAAGTCGTGGTCGGGTTGCCCGCCACGCATGCGCCCCCAGCAGGATTCCAGCAGGCCGTGATCAGATAGCTGCCGCCTTGTGAAGTATTTATCGTGACGTTGCTTCGGCCCGCCGCATCGATAGCGGTAGCGGCGCTGCTGAACGTCGTTTGCCCGGGAATGCTGCTGCTCCAGTTGACCTGGCCGCTGTTGTTGGCGATCCCTGCGTAATTGGAAAACGTGGTGAGGTTGAAGCTGCCCGAACTGCTGCCGGAAACCGTGGTTGGCGATGCCCGGGTAAGTTGCGGTGCGACGGAATTGGCATTGAATAACACGAAAGTGGATGCCGCATCGCTGCGTTCGGCACGAATGACGATCGGACCAATCGTTGCGCCAACGGTGACCGTATTGCTGGCCAAGCCTACGGCATTGGTTGTGCTGGTGGGGGAGCCCAGCGTTGCCGAGCCCGATACCACCGTCCATGCAATCGTGACGCCCGGCGTTCCGATGCCGGCATTCTGTGCTTGCACGACCAGCGGTGCCGTCAGAGCAAGCCCGGGCCCGGCCGATTGAGCATTACCGCTGATGTTGACCAGCGCAGGCGCATTGATCTGGATGCGAAAATATTGTGTCGGCGGAGCGCAGACTTCGGAAGAGAGGCTGTTCGGGCAAGTGCCGGTTGCCGTGACGAAATAGATACCGGATGCGCTGGCCTGGAAATTCGTCGTTACCAATCCGTCGTCGCCAGTAACCGGCGTATTCGAACTGGACAAGCTCGCCGCCGGCGTGACGGTCCAGTTGACGCTTTGGCCGGTAAAGCCGGTCTCGCCGTAAAGGTAGGTCGCACTTAGCGGAATAGCGGTATTGACGGCACCGCTGAGGTTCGTCGATGTTTGGGCGGTGAGTGTCGCAAATTTTATCTTGGGGTTTGAATTGATGCTCGCGGTGCCGGTGACCACGGGCGCTGCGATCGCGGCACCCAACAGGAATTTTTCGGCGCCGATTGGAACGGGAAGCTTGGCTTCGACTTCGAAGCCGGCCTTGGCCGGTTTTTCGCAAAAGGTTTTGCTTTTGGATTCACCGCAGGCTTCGGCCAGGAATTTGTATTTGCCGGGGGTGTGCACAACAACGCGCAGCTGGCTGATGCCTTTGGCATTCGTCTTGCCTTTGCCCGGGAACAAACTGGCAGTGCCTGGACCTTCGATTTGCGTCCATCTGACTTTCGCGTTGGAGGCGGGGAGTTTTTCCCTGGAAACGAAGGCGCTGATTTCCGTCGAGTTGTCGATCTTCACCGATTCGCTTTCGGTGGAAAGTTTTATTTCCAGAGGATTGTCATCGGCCCGCGTCTGGTTGGCAAACAAGCCGAAGAGGCTTAGGAAGCCAGCCAGGATGATGTGTTTGGCCGAATTTTTTCCGGCAGGCGCGCATGCACTGAACCTGTTGAACATAACCGCTATCCCCTGGAGCTGTGTTTAGTTCCGACTATCAGTAACAACAACGATATTGTTCGGATAATTCGGACATGCTCTGCCTTTTTTCAGGCAATTGCCAGCAGCCGGGCAGGGATAATATTTTGCAGGATGTTACAAGATGTTTCGTTCACGAATGTGTAAACGAAAAAGGCCATCAGGCGTTGCGATACCTGATGCCGGAGTGTCACATTCGGGCTTTCGATTCAACGCAGATTCGTGATCCGCATTTCAATCACGTCGCCGTTGCCTTCTTTCTGTTCTATTCGCAAGGGCACGAATTGTTTGTCGGAGGCCAGCCACAAGGTTGTTGTTTTTCCGTTCGCGTTTTCACGGATGCGCTGCACTTTCACACTGTCGAGCAAGCCAAGCCGGGTATCCATTTTTTCGTTGCCTACGAGCCGATACAGTTGGGTGTTCAACTCGTCGCGATCGGCTACCGGATAGGTCAGGTCGCCCCGTTTGCCCTGCGATAAGTCCTGCATGATCGCAACGGTAATCGCATGGCGATCGAGAACGCCGGGCTGGTATTTCAGCGTGTAAGTGCTTTCCTTGTCCTGGCTGACGATGGATTTGTTTTGGGCATTCACGCTGATGCTGCGTTGCTTGTTTTTCCAGCCGGCTTTCTGGTTGAAACTGTAGTCCAGGGTTTCCGGCTTGCCCTCGTTCCAGCGAATCAAGGAGCGTTCATTCACTTCGACGCCCGCGATGGCGGCGATGCCGGTGCCGACGGTATGGGTCACGAGTTCCCACCGGCCATTGCCGACTTCGGCGAATCGGATCGTAGCCGTGCCCAGATCCTTTCCATTACGGAACACCACGTAATTCGCGGTGAACGCTTTTGCGCGGTAAGTCGTTGCCGCCGCTTTTTCCCGCGGCGCCGAAACGACCGCTTGCGCAGCGCAGGGAAGCAGGAATGCAAAAAGGAAAATAATGTTTTTCATGTGGCTTCCTGCAAAATATTCTCGGCATCCAGCTGCAAGGCTTTGGCCGGCGGCGATTGCAAAAGTATACGGCCTTGCTCAAGCGCAACAATGGTTTCCACCAGCAATGCATGTTCACGGGCAAGCACGCGCTGTTCCAGCATTTCGTCAGTATCGTCCGGAAGTACCTCGACGCAGACCTGCGTCAATACCGGTCCGGCATCCAGCTCCGGGATAACGCAATGGACGCTTGCGCCATGCAGTTTTTCTCCGGCCGCCAGCGCACGCGCATGGGTTTGCAATCCCGGGAATTTGGGTAGTAATGAAGGGTGGATATTGATCATGCGAGCTTGCACTTTTTCTACCGTTGTTGCGGATATGAGACGCAAATATCCGGCACAAACGATGAGATCAGGCTGAATGGCTTCGACCAGGCTGAATAGGTATTCATCGAAAGCTTCACGCGAGCTGAATTCTGAGGGCTTGGCTGCCGCGCAGTGAATACCCTGCAGTCTGGCAAAAGCGATTGCGCCCGAGTTTTTCTTGTCGGAAAACACGCCGACAATCTTCGATTTCAGATGGCCGCTTTCGCATGCCGCATGAATTGCCTGCAAGTTGCTGCCGCGCCCGGATGCTAGTACGGCAATGCGGAACGATTGGCGGTTCCGATTCGGAAATGGGCTTGTCATGGTTTCCAGCTATTGGTTTTTTTCAGGAACGGAATCGTCAACGCGGCGCCGAGCGTTGCCAGCAGCATATCCATATGCGCATCCCATACATCGCCTTGCTGGCCGTTGTAGGCTTCTGCCTGTTCTGGCGACATCATCAAGGCAATCGCCCATTCAGCCCATTCGTAAACCAGGCTGCTGCACATCACCAGCATCAGCGAGATCGCCAATGCCGAACCCATGCGGATATTGTTTTTCACGCGAATGAAATTCGCGACCGCCGGCATGAAACAAATGCCGTAAAGGAAATGGATCAGGCGATCGAAATGGTTTCGCTCGAAACCGAATGCC
>CAZPCE010000075.1:0-3002 GCA_964584915.1 uncultured Arenimonas sp.
GGTTCTGCGTGTGCGTGCGCCACAGCGCCATGCTGATGCCCGGTGTCCTGTGCTTCTGCACGCTGTGGCAAGCTCATATCCATTTCGAATTCCACCAGCAGTGCACCAGTGTTGATCACGTCACCGGGCCCGCCAGCGAGCTTCAGGATTTTTCCGGAGACCGGCGATGGCAGTTCCACCACGGCTTTCGCTGTTTCCATCGAAACCAGAGGTTCGTCAAGACGAATCACGTCGCCGACTTTTACCATCCATTCGACAATCTCCGCATCCGGCAGGCCTTCGCCGAGATCGGGGAGATAAAATATTTTCGTGTTGCTCATGTTTTATTTCTCTAAATGGTTTTTCGTAGATTCGTTCGCGCCTGAAGGCGCTCCTACAAAAGCATCGCGACTTCCGTCGCTCCTACACTGATAGCGTTCTTTTCACGGCAGCGAGAATTTTTTCAACGCTGGGCAGGTATTTCATTTCCAACCGGAACAACGGAATATGCGTGTCGTAGCCGGTAACGCGTTCCACCGGGGCGTGTAAATCGTAGAGTGCTTCCTCGGCCAGACGCGCCGCAATTTCTGCGCCGAAACCCGCGGTCTTGGCCGCTTCATGCACAATCACGCAGCGTCCGGTTTTCTTCACCGATTCAAGAATGGTGTCGAAATCCAGCGGTTTCAGGCAGGCGACGTCGATTACTTCGGCACTGATGCCTTCTTTCGCAAGCGCATCGGCTGTTTCCAGCGTTTCTTTTATTTGCGAGCCCCAGCTGACCAGTGTGACATCGCTGCCGTCGCGCAATACAAAACATACGTCGAGCGGCAAGGCTTCGCCGTCATCCGGCACTTCTTCTTTGTACTGGCGATAGATACGTTTTGGTTCGAAGAAAATCACCGGATCCGGATCGCGAATGGCGGCAAGCAGCAGACCGTACGCGCGTTGCGGCGATGACGGCATCACCACTCGCAGACCAGGCACATTGGTGAAAATGGATTCGTTCGCTTCCGAATGATGTTCCGGTGCGCGAATGCCGCCGCCCCAGGGCACGCGAAGCACCATTGGGCAGGTGAGGCGACCGCGCGTGCGATAACGCATACGCGCGGCATGGCAGATAATATGATCCACCATCGGATACATGAAGCCATCGAACTGCGCTTCCGCCACCGGTTTCATGCCTTGCGTCGCAAGGCCAACCGTCAGTCCGGCAATCGTTGTTTCATCGAGTGGCGTGTCGAGTACGCGCTGGTCACCAAATATTTGCTGCAAGCCGGCGGTGGCACGAAACACGCCACCGTTCACGCCGACATCTTCGCCGAGCACGATCACGCTCTCATCGTGCTTCATTTCGTAGGCGAGTGCCTGCGTGATCGCTTCAATCAGGGTAATGGCAGCCATCAGCGTTTCTCCCACGCAATTGCGTCGGCACGCTGGGCGAGAACATCCGCGGGCATATCGCCGTAGAGATAATCAAACATCGCCTCTACCGGCTGCACCTTGGTTTCGAGATAGGCGTTTACTTCGATATCGACCAATCGGCCGCATTCTTCCTTCCATGCTGCCTCTTCGGTTTCGCTCCATAACTTCTCGTTGATCAGGTAGGTGCGCAGCCGCGAAATCGGTTCGCGTTCCCAGGCCGCTTTCACTTCGGCGTCGTCGCGGTAACGGCGGGCATCGTCGGCGGTTGTGTGGTCTGCCAATCGATAGGTCACGAATTCAATCACGCTGCCGCCATGGCCGTTGCGTGCAAGTTTGAGAGCGTGGTCCATTGCCCCACGCACCGCGATGATGTCGTTGCCGTCCACTTGCACGCAGTGCAGACCGCCTGCGATTCCTTTTTGCGCCAGGGTTTTTGCGCCGGTTTGTGCCTTGCGCGGAACCGAAATCGCCCAGCCGTTGTTGATGATGCACAAGATAAACGGCAGCGTATAAGCGCCGGCGGAATTGATCGCGGCATAGGTATCGGTTTTCGATGAACCGCCGTCGCCGACGCAGCAAACCGCCACGCGCGGTTCGCCGCGCAATTTAAAACTCAGTGCGGCGCCAGCCGCATGCAGGCATTGGGTCGCAATCGGTACGCACCAGGCGTAATCATGCGGCGGACCGGAAAAATTGTTGCCGCGTTCATCACCGCCCCAGTACATCAACACGTCGCGCGGCTTCACGCCACGCATGAATTGCGCACCGTATTCGCGGTAACTGGGAGCGAAGACATCGTCGTAATGCATCGCACTGCCGATGCCGATGTGGGTAGCTTCATGGCCCAGGCAGGAAGCATAGGTTCCGAGTTTGCCCGTACGTTGCAGTGCAACGGCCTTGGTATCGAAACTGCGCACATACAACATGTGTTTGAACAATTCGAGAATGTTTTTCCCGTCTTTCGCGAACTCGGGCAAGTCCTCGGCGTTCAGTCGGCCATCCGGTCCGAGGTATTGCTGATATTCAATTTCAAAATTGGCAACTATTGGCATCGTAGGCCCTCCCAGGCAGCCTGATAGATAACAGTCATCGCACCCTAAAGGCAAGCCGTTCGCAGGCGAATGGATAAAAAAACCCGGCCGGAGCCGGGTTTTTTAAGGGTTGCCAAGCGCGAATCAATTGCTTGGGGTGGAGGGTGGGCCAATCCTGCGCACCGGATTGATAAATAGCGAGTAGCTGTCTTCGTTATTGCCGACATTGGCATCGGCAGTGTCGGAAGAAATACCGGCGCCGATGATCAGGTTGGTCGAGACCATCGAAACCGGAGCGGTGAAGGTCAATACGAATTCAGGACGGTTGCCGACGGCCAATGGACTGCTGTCGGTAATCGAGCACAGGAAACGCGCCGTTGGATACGCGCCGTCGAGATTGCAGGTCCAGCCTGCTGGTGCGGCAATCTTGAGCGAACTTGAAGGAGCGTTCGAAGTGATCGCTACCGCCACATTGCTGGCGGCATCCGGGCCGTAGTTGTCGACGACGATATTGACGCGACCGGCCAGCGGCTTCCCGATCGAGGCGAAGGTCTTCCGCCCCATCACCAC
>CAZPCE010000075.1:3012-11081 GCA_964584915.1 uncultured Arenimonas sp.
CCACGTGCACGAATCGCGAGATTCGCGGCTTGTCCGATGATGAACACGGAATCCGATGCGATATTGTTTGCATTCAGGGTATCGCTTTGATCGGCGGAAATTGTTGCACTCAGCGTCAGGGCCCCATCGGCAAAATTTGCAGGTACCGGAACCGCGACCGTGAAGCTTGCCTGGCTAGCAGCGGCAAACGTCGCGGCAGTGCAGGTAATCGTCGTGCTGGCGGCAGCCACGACAGGTGCCGAGCAATTCCAGCCGCCTGCAGGCGTCACGTTCACGCCGTTGATTGCGGCATCAAGCACAAGACTGATGTTCGCGTTATCGACGGCGACTGCTTGATCCGGATTGCGTCCACGGTGAATGTGGTGGTGTGGCCGGCATTGAGGCTGCTATCGGGATTGCTGACGGCGATACTCAAATCAACATCGACGAAAGCTTTCGGCTTCACGTACAGAACGACAGGGTCGTGGTCGGATACGCGAACCGGGATGTCGTACTGACCCGGTGTGGTCTGGGTGAAATTGCCGAACAGGATTTCCGCGAAGTCCGAATTGATGCGCGCATGTTCGGAACGGATGCCGGCATCCATCAGCAATGCCTCGTTGACTACGGCGTGATCGAGCGATTGCGAGCTGCCGTCGAACGAGAACGAATATTTGTCGGAAGGGTCACTTACCGTGGTCATGTTGGTCAGCGGTGTCGTGACGACAAAGCCTGAATGATTCACGACAGTACCCACAGCTGTTTCCTGGCCGGTGATGATGCCCATCGAATCGACATAGCCGTCGCTGAATTCAAATGCATTGAAATCGCCGAGCAGCATGATTTTTTCGTTTGGATTGGCGATTTGGCGCGCTTGAATCAATGCGGCCAGCGACTCGGCCTGCTTCAGGCGTTTGGCGCGGATGCGTTCGCCGTCGGTAGTCCAGCCATTCGAGCCCGGCGTGGTGTCATTGACGCCACTCAGCGAGCGCAAATGGTTGATCAATACGGTAACCGGATACGAAGCGCCGTTTGCATGATGCACGATGGCTTGCAGGCGCAGGGTCGGGCGGTCATTCAGCAGGGCGGTGCTGCTGTCCACGTTGGTGAACAACTCGTCCTTGTTTTCCTGCACGACACTGAGAACTTCAACACGCGGTGTGCTGCCACCGTCGACAATTTTCGTGCTGACCAGGAAGCCTACATCGATACCGCCGACGTCATTGCCTTCCACCAGGAAAGGAACGTAGCTGGGTGCAGTGTTGCAGGCAGATACCGTTGCGCCGCCGGTGACCTGGCCATTGTTGATGGTATCGGCGAGGCGTTGCAGAACGCTCAGGTTTTCGACTTCGACCACACCCAGAATGTCCGGCGTTTTCACGTATTCGCAGATTGCATTCGCGGTTTTGCCCAGACGATTATTCAACGCGGTTGCGGTCAGGATCGGATCGCTGGTGGCGGGATCATTGGCACTGTCGAAGAAACGCAGCAGGTTGAAACCGGCAACGGTGAACTCTTCCGCTTCGGCGGTGCTTACCGGAGTCGGCACGGCGACAGCGGTATAAGTCTGGCCTGAGTACGGCACCAATGTGTAGGCACCGAAACCATAATCGAGCACGCCGGAAATATTGCTTAAGGTATCGCCGACGTTCGCATTCATCGCAACGCCACCGAAGCCGGTGCTTTGCACGCGAATGCGTTCGGGATTGCTGTCCCAGACATCGACGCCGGGCGGAGTGGCGTAGGTATCGAGAACGCTGATGCCTTTCTCGCGGAACGGACGGCCAACACCAGGCAACACGCCGTAAAACACGCCGGTACCGGTCGAGGTGGCATTGGCTTCATTGATGTTGCCGGCAGCAGGTGCGACGACGGTCAGCGATGCAGTGACGCGCATACCTTCGTATTTCTCAAGGGAATCCAGCGCACTCGCAGCATTGGCGTCAGCCGATGTCAATGTGACGGAAGTCGGCAGAGGATTGCCGCTGCTCAGCACGACGATGCCGGAAGGCGTGGTCAGTTCGGTCAAGGGCAACTGGTTGGATGAAGCAGGAACGAATTCCGCGACATTGCCGGTGACCAGAATAAGGTTGCCGATCGAGACGGTAGGTGCACTGCTGGTAAAGACAAAGATACCTTGCGAAGTCGCGGGGTTTGCATCGACATTGGCATCGGCGGTTTGCAGGAAGAAACCATTGTTGCGCAAGCCCGTTACGACGCCGCGCGTCGTAACGCTGGAGCCAACGATTGGCGAAGTTGCGCCGTTGCCTTGAATGTCATGGATTTCGGTGACGACGACATCGTCGTTGGTGATGGTGCCGAGGCCTTGGCCATCGGTCACGTTTGCATTGGTGACGTTGGTAATGTTGACGAAATAAGTTTCGTTGGTTTCTACCGTAGCGTCGCCGTTAATCAAAACATCGAATGTGTAATTGCTGCTCCCTGCGGGAATGGTTTGGCCGGTCAGACTATTCGCAACGTAGTCGCTATCGGCCGTGGTCGCGGTGCCATTCGCCGTGGCGATATCGAATGTCACGCCGCCAACCGGCGCAACAACCGACAAACTGACGGTAAAGGTCGCGGTAACAGTCCCTGCATTGCCTTCGACCAGGCTGACATCGTTGATCGACAAATTAGGAGTGGCGCTGACAGTGCCTGCCGTGATCGAGAAATCATCGACGGCAAGGCCGTCATCGGCGCCAGTGGCGTCGGTATCGGTCCAGCGAATCCAGAAGGTCGCGCCATTGGCGATACTCAGGGACGAAATGGTGCTGCTTTTCGCGGTGCGGCTAGCGACGGCGTTGCCGTTTTTGGCGCCGGTCGTTGCCGTATCGGGTGTGACGAAATTCAGTGCCGCAACGCCGGTCCATGTGCCGGTGACAAGATCGGTCGAATTGGTGCTGTATTCGAAATTGATCTGGTCGGTACGTGCGGCAGTTCCCAAACGCCATTGCTCGCCGGTATAGGCAATATCGAGGCTGGTCAGTGCTGCACCGGTATTATTGGTAAAGCAGGCGCCGTAAGTGGATATCAGCGTGCCGCTGCGCAAGCTGCCGATCGCTCGCTCGGTGGCAGCCGCAGCACCGTAACTGAAAGTGTCGCCGGTGTTGCTGGCGCCGGTATCGACTGCGTACTGCTCATTATCGCGAGCGCCGCCTCCGGCTTCGGTCATGAACCAGCCGGTGATGGTCAGGTTATTGGTCGTGCTGCCGGCGGTATTGGAAAGCGTGTCGAAATTCTGGGTATAAGCGCCACCCGTCAATGAGACGCATTGTGCAAAAGCCAATCCGGGCAAAATAAACAACGATGCCGCCAAAAATTTTATCCAACCGCGCATACCCACTTCCCCTGATTAATTGCTGTCACGTGACCCGCGAGTCTAACCAAGGTTTGCGTCTAAATCATGACGTTTTTTTCAGCGCGAAGAATTTGTGAAGAAGATGCGCTAAGCTGTTGATACTTAGTCCGCTTGTTGCACTGCCACATGACCCAGCCTACGAACCAACGCCCCATTGAGCAAGAAATAACCACCGACTTGCGCGAACGCCTCAGTTACAGCGGCTATCTGCAGCTCGACACTTTGCTTTCGGCACAGAAGCCCTTGTCGAATCCGGAACACCATGATGAATTGCTCTTCATCATCCAGCACCAGACTTCCGAGTTGTGGATGAAACTGGTGATTCACGAACTTACGGCAGCCATCGCCCATTTGCGTGCGAATAATCTGGATCCTTGCCACAAGATTTTCGCGCGCGTCAAACACATCCAGAAACAATTGACCGAACAATGGTCGGTTCTGGAAACCTTGACGCCTTCCGATTACATGGGTTTCCGCGATGTGCTCGGCCCCGCGTCCGGCTTTCAATCCCTGCAATATCGCGGCATCGAATTTTTACTGGGAAACAAGAATGCCGACATGCTGAAGGTATTCAGCTACGACCCAGATGGGCAGGCGTGGTTGAAAACGATTCTGGAAGCGCCAAGTTTGTACGATGAAGTACTGCGGTATTTATACGACCAAGGCCATGCCATTCCCAAGGAATGCGTTGAACGCGATTATTCGCAGGCACACGAACGGCAGGAAGCGCTGATGCCTGTGTTCGAAAAAATCTATGAAGACACCAAAACCCATTGGGATGCTTATCACCTTTGTGAACAACTGGTCGACATCGAAGTGAATTTCCAGCTTTGGCGCTTCCGTCACATGAAAACGGTCGAGCGCATTATCGGCTACAAGCGTGGTACCGGCGGCAGCTCGGGCGTTGCATTTCTAAAGAAAGCACTGGATCTGAGCTTTTTCCCCGAGTTGTTTGAAGTGCGAACCACCATCGGTCCGAGCAAATGACGCGCCGCAGCATTTGTTAAATTAGACGCGAAGCCGCTTAGCGGTTACATTCCAACCTGATTTCAAGACCGGGTGCATCCCGGTCCTGCTCTAGAAACCAGGGAGAGTGTTAATGAGTGGTGTTACCAATAATAATTCAACCGATTTTGTTCCACCGCCCGCGGGCGAGTTTCTCGGACATCCAAAAGCGCTCTGGAATCTTTTCGCCAGCGAGTTTTGGGAACGCTTCATGTATTACGGCATGCGGGCCATGCTGGCCGTGCACGTGGCCGCTGCGTTCTTCGCGCATCTTGGCGATGGTGCCAGAGCCGAGGCCAGCCTGACCTATGGCGGCTTTACTTCGCTGGTGTACATGACCGGCATCGCCGGAGGATTCGTCGCGGACCGCATTCTTGGCTATCAGCGTTCCATCATGCTCGGTGGCTCGTTGATGGCAGTAGGCAGCTTCATGCTGATGGCTCCAGACCTGAATACCTTCGTGATCGGTCTTGCCGTGATCGTGGTAGGTAACGGTCTGTTCAAACCCAACATTTCCACGATGGTCGGCAAGTTATACGCGCCGGGCGATGTGCGCCGTGATTCGGGTTTCACCATCTTCTATATGGGCATCAATGCCGGCGCGTTCTTCGCTCCGTTCGTGTGTGCATCATGGATCGGTCAAACCTACGGCTATCGCTGGGGCTTCTTCTCGGCCGGCATCGGCATGATCATCGGCTTGATGGTCTTTCAGGCGCTGAAGGCCTGGTTGGGTCACGTCGGGACACCACCCGAGGGCAAGAAGAGCTTCGCGCCTGTCATCCAGGTGTTGCTCGCTGCTGCCGTGATGGTGGTGCCGGTGTACTACCTGCTCAGCAAGAGTGACGTACTGGGTGTGTTGCTGATCATCATGATGCTGGCGCTGGTTGCTTACTTCATCTACAGCGGCGTGCGCAGCGGCGACAAGGTGCAATTGCACCGCTACATCGCAATGTTGATCCTTTTTGTAGCCAATATTCTCTTCTGGTCCTTGTTTGAGCAGGCCGGTTCGTCGCTGAACTTCCTGGCCCAGGATTTCGTGAAGATGCCCGAGGTTTCCATCCTCGGTTGGACCCCTACGTTTGAAGTGTTCCAGTCGGTAAACCCTGTCTTCATCATTTTGCTGGCACCGGTATTCGCCACGATGTGGATCAAGCTCGACAAGGCCGATTGGAACCCGTCGATACCGCGCAAGTTCGCCTACGGCATGGCTGGCGCGGCGATCGGTTTCTATGTGCTCGTGTTCGCCATCCAGAACTTCGTGGACGCTGGCGGCAAGATTAGCTGGGTATGGCTGGCCTTGACGTACCTGATCCACACGATGGGCGAGCTGTGTCTGTCGCCGATTGGTTTGGCCATGGTGACCAAACTGGCGATGCCCAAGGAAACGGGCCTGGCCATGGGCGGATGGTTCCTGTCGATCGCGATGGCAAATTTCGTCGCCGGTCGCATCGCCGCGATTGCTTCGGGCGGCAACGCCGAGGGCGAAAGCGCCAGTTCGCTGATTCAATACGCCAGCACGTTCAACCAGCTATTCATCCTGGGCATCGTGATTGCCGTGTTGTTCTTCCTCGCCGCACCGCTGATCAACAAGCTAATGCATGGCGTGAAGTAATCAGTCTTTGAAATAAATTGAAACGGCAGCTTCGGCTGCCGTTTTTTTAAATCGAGCAACCGAAGTAAAAATTGAACAGCGAGCAAGCTATGAGTGCAGGTACAACCAATCAACATGTTTTCACGCCACCACCGCCAGGTGAGTATCTTGGACAGCCACGCGCCTTGTGGATGTTGTTCGGTGCGGAATTCTGGGAGCGTTTTTCCTACTACGGCATGCGCGCCATTTTGGCGGTGTATGTCGCCAGTGCATTTTTCGGCATGCTGCCCGAAGGCGAAGCCAAGGCGCAGGCCAGTCTTACTTACGGGGCCTATACGGCATTGATTTATGCGACCGGTATTTTCGGTGGTTTTATCGCCGATAGATATCTCGGCTATCGACCGTCAATCATGCTCGGCGGGCTGATGATGGCGGCGGGCTTGTTTCTGTTGCTGATTCCGAATCTGAACTGGTTTCTGATCGGCTTGTCGGTAATCGTGGTGGGCAACGGTTTGTTCAAACCGAATATTTCGACCATGGTGGGCATGCTCTATTCGCAAAGCGATGCACGCCGTGATTCCGGTTTTACCACTTTCTATATGGGTATCAATGCAGGTGCATTTTTTGCCCCGATTGTCTGCGGCACATTGATCGGCGCAAAGTTCGGATATGAATGGGGTTTCTTCGCGGCAGGCTTGGGCATGATCGTGGGCTTGCTCGTTTTTCATTTGCTCACAGGCTGGCTAGGTCACGTCGGCGAAGCACCGGACCCGAAATCAACGGCATCACGCGTATTCAAGGTCACTGTTGGTTGTCTGCTTTCTGTGCCAGTCGTATTTTTCGCACTGAGCCAGAAAGAGTTGGTAGGTTATGTGTTGCTGGGGCTGATGGTGTTGCTGGCATTTTATTTTATTGGCAGCGCCATCAAGAGTGGCGACAAAGTACAGCAGCATCGTTATACCGCAATGCTTCTGCTTTTCCTTGCCAAAATTGTTTTCTGGGGAATGTTCGAACAAGCCGGCTCTTCGCTCAACTTCTTCGCGAAAGATTATGTCGATGCGCCTTTTGATTTCACGTTGTTCCAGTCGGCAAATCCGATTTTCATCATCGCGTTGGCTCCCGTTTTCGCGTGGCTATGGTTGAAGCTCGAAGCACGCGGCATGAACCCGTCGATTCCACGCAAGTTTGCCATCGCGTTGATCCTGGTGGCGCTGGGTTTTACTACCCTGGTCTGGAGCATCGGCAACATGCAGTCGGCTGCCGGCAAGATTCCATGGATCATGTTGGCAATCGCGTATTTCATCAACACGATGGGCGAGTTGTGCCTGTCGCCGATTGGTTTGTCGATGGTGACCAAATTGGCGGCGCCAAAAGAAACTGGCATGGCGATGGGAGCGTGGTTCATGTGTACCGCGATCGGTAACTTCGCTGCCGGTGCGATCGCAGCACAGGCTAGCGGTGGTTCCGGCATCGAACAATACGTTACGACGTATTCGCAAATTATCTACGCCGGTTTCGGTCTGGGTTTTGCGTTCCTGATTTTTGCGCCGCTGATCAACAAGATGATGCACGGTGTGAAATGACCGATTCACGATAAGCAAAAAACGGCAGCTTCGGCTGCCGTTTTTATTTTGTCCAGGTCAGACCTGTTCATGCGTGTACGGAGAGTTCCGCCGCCGCCAATTTATCCAGCAATAGATTCAGCAGCACGCGTTCCTTGTCGTCAAAATCTGCCAGAAGGGCATCCTGCAGTTGTTTGGCCAGCGGAGCTACCTGCGAATAAATTCTTTCGCCCGCAGTACTGAGGTTCAAAACGGATCGGCGAAGATCGTTCTTGTCGAACTGGCGTTTCAGTCTTTTTTGCTTGATGAGTGACGCCACTGCGCGACTCACTGCCACTTTATCCATTGCCGTGCGCTCGGCAACTTCGTTGGCGGACAATCCCGGATATCGGCCCAGAATGGCAATAATTCGCCATTCGGTAATGCCGAGGTTGAATTTCTCGGCGTACAGCGCGGCAATGTCCTGACTTATCCGGTTGCTCAGCACGGACAGGCGATAAGGCAGGAAATGTTCGAGATCGAGCAGGTCGGAGGTCATGGTTTTATTGCAATTAGTTTCATATGAAACTATATT
>CAZPCE010000076.1:0-11081 GCA_964584915.1 uncultured Arenimonas sp.
TCTCGAAAGAGCCGGGGTTTTGTTTTGGGGCGGGATTAAAGACCTAATAAAGCAAGATGGAGGGGCATTAATGTCTGATCCAGGATTGCGAGTAGTTCCATTTTTACTCACGGTGTACCCAAGCGATCAATAAGGTTCCGTCTAATAGTGCATGCTTCGGTCAGCTTTAGCCGCAACCAAGGAGCACCTTCCTTATGTGAGACCCACACTATGCAAGCCTTAGTTCTATTGAAGACTCGCTGCGGGGCAGCCATTGGCAAGATGCGTTGGAGCCGATCTGCAGGCTTGTCTAACATCCGGGTTCGGCGCAGGCGCCATTTAACGTTTTAACATTTGGGCACAGTCTATTTAACTGGGCCTATGGGCTGAACTGCAATTTTCGCTAGCAGGAACTCTTTAAAAGCGTGATGCCATCCACAAATAGCAAATTTTTGTTACACAAACACAAATCTGAATAGAAGCATGCTCACAGCTTGTTAATTCAATGTTATATTCGGCCTGTTGGATTATCGGGGCTCGCTTTCGTCGAGGATCTTCCGGCAAAAACTAAGACTAAATCTCTAGGCAATTAATACGGGGTAGGTATGAAATCAAGAATCAGCGGCACGGGGCTGCAGCGCAATTTGCTGGCCCAATCATTGGCACTGGTACTCGGCATGCAATTTGCGGGCGGTCTAATGGCACAGGAGGCTGCAAAACCTGCAGCACCTGAAGAAAAGAAAGAAGAATCCAAAGAACTGGAAGAAGTTCGGGTTGTTGGTTCGCGCATTAAACGTTCGGAAGTGGAAGGTCCATCGCCAGTCACGGTGATTTCGGCCGAACAAATCGAGCGCGAAGGTTTCAACACCGTATACGATGCTTTGGAAACACTCGCACAAAACACCGGCTTCGGCCAAAACGACTTCAACGCAGCTGGTGGTTTCACGCCAAATGCGTCGGTTATCAACTTGCGTGGCATGGGCCCAGGCCGCACGCTGCTATTGATCAATGGCCGTCGCGCCAATGACTATCCTTTCCCGTACAACGGCCGCAGCAACTTCCAGAACTTCAACAACATTCCGGCAGCTGCCGTGCAACGTATTGAAGTACTGGCGGGTGGCGCATCCGCTATTTACGGTTCCGATGCAATCGCAGGCGTAATTAACGTCGTGCTGAAAGAAAGCTTCGAAGGCCAAAGCCTGCAAGTCAAGGCGCAAACCAGCGACCAAGGCGGTCGTGAAATCTACGACGCACAATTTGTCGGTGGCGTGTCGGGCGATGCCTGGAACGTTGTATATGCATTGGAAGCCTTCAAGGGCAATCCATTGTTTGCTTATGAGCGTGAATTCATGGATTCGGGCGCGGACAATCCGGCTCCTCCGGGTGTGAATGGATCGGCAGGTGTTGGCGGTTATCAGCCACCTATCGGCATTCAAATTCGCCGTCAAAGCAACTCTGGCGCCACGGTCAGTTACGTACAAGCTCCGGGTTTTGACTGCAGCTCGAGCGATTTCTATCGTCCATGGAACTACACCAGCTCTACCACAGGCGCCGCTTTAGGCCCAGGTTGCGGCTACGACCGTTTCGTGGCTGAGCAAACTGTCGCCAACGGCAACACCGATTTCTCAGGATACATCCAGGGTTCGTACAACTTGGAAAACGGCATGCAGCTTTGGAGCAGCTTGTCGATTTACAACTCGCAAGGCCGTCTTGGCGGCGGCGTTGAACAATGGCAAGGCGGCCCGCAACCAGGCGCGGCATTCTATGATCCGCAGTTTGGCTTCCGTATCTTCCCGATCCGTGCGATTACCCCTGAAACCTACGGCGGCAGCGAAGGCACCTTCCAGAAATTCGACGAAAAATCCTACGACTTCGCCATTGGCGCACGCGGGACATTTGCCGAGAAATTTGATTGGGACGTGACCGTCAGCCATGCCGAATACCATGCCAAGCGTGAGCGTCCTCGCTTGACGGTGGCCGGTGCAACAAGTTACTTCCTGGGTACCCGTTTGGGTACGACTGGACAGGGTGCTTACGTTATTCCAGGCGTCTCTGCCGGTTTGCCGGTGTACAACCTGAATCTGGCGCATTTCTACGGCGTAATTACGCCGCAAGACTACGCCAACATGTCGACCATGGTGAAATACGACGGCAAGTCGGAAAACTCCGCTTTGACCTTTACCTTGTCGGGCGACTTGTTTGATTTGCCAGCCGGTCCGCTCGCGTTTGCTGCGGTACTGGAAGCTTCCGAGCAGTCCTATGACCTCGTTACCGACCCACGCATCTTTCCATCGGTCCGTGAAGTCTACAATCTGACGGGTACTGGCGGTAAGGGCGATCGCTCCCGTTATGCAGCCGGTTTCGAATTGAGCATTCCGATATTCGATTCCCTGAAAATGAGTCTTGCCGGTCGTTTCGACAAGTACGACGACATCACAGCCGTGGACGATGCCAAAACCTGGGGTGCCGGTCTGGAATGGCGTCCGTTTGACAACCTGCTTGTCCGCGGAAACTATGCAACCAGCTTTAAAGCCCCGGATATGCACTATGTGTTCTCGCAACCAAGTGGTTCGTTCGGTACCGTTACCGACTTCTCACGCTGTGCTCGTGATGGCATCGCATCGAATCTTTGCGGCGCTGCAGGCGCGAACTACAACTACTCGGCCTTCACGACCTCCCAAGGCAACCCTGGTCTGAGCGAAGAAACCGGTGATTCATGGTCTACCGGTATCGTTTGGGACATCGTGCAGGATCTGTCGTTGACGGTTGATTTGTACAAAATCAAGTTGAACAACGAAGTTACCGTACAAGCCGGCACGACGATTCTGCAGGACGAATACGGTTGCGCAACCGGTAACTACCCGTCCACCGTCAATGGCGGCGGCCCGTTCCCGTATGCAGCAGGTTCGGCTTACTGCCTCAACATCGCTTCGTTGATCTCGCGTGATCCGTTGAACGACGACAGATTGACCGAAATCCGCAGCGGACCTATCAACATCGCTTACCGCGCCGTGAAAGGCGTCGATGCCAGCCTGAAATATCGCTGGGAAACGGGTAAGTTCGGTACGTTCAATGCCAGCTTCGCTTGGTCGCATGTAATCAGCCAGGAATCGCAAGCCCGCGAAGGCGTGCAAGTGATCAGCTATCGTGACCAGAACAGCAATGCGGATTTCCGCAGCCGCGTTCGTGCAACGGTCAGCTGGGCCAAGGACGATTGGGATGCCACCGTGTTCATGAACCGCCAAGGTTCGTTCCCTCTGTGGAATCTGGGTAACTCCCAGTACGTGAGCGGCCAAATCGGTGATCGTACCCAGCCTTATTACACGTATAACCTGACCGCCGGTTACCGCTTTACGGATGCATTCAGCATGCGTTTCAGCGTAAACAACGTGTTCAACAACACTGGCAACTTTGACCCGACCTTCAACTCGTACCCTTACACGTGGCAGGGTTATGATTTGATCGGCCGTACGTTTGGTTTGCAGGCTAACTACAAATTCAATTGATCTTAATTGAGCAAAAGTAGAAACGACCCCGGCTTGAAAAAGCCGGGGTTTTTTATTGTGCGTAATATTGAACGAGTACCCGGCCGAACAAGCCATCCACCTCGTAGCCAAACATGAAAGTTCATTTGAAGGGCTTTGTTGCTGCGTGTTGTGCTGGCGGCGAACATGCTTTTGCTTGCCGCATGCATACCGGTAGGCAAAGCGCAGGTCAGGATTCCGGCCGAAGAAACAAAGGCGGGTCGACAAGACGATGAACAGTGCTTGTGATTGTGTTGCCCGGGCGCCGTGACGACTTGGCGAATTTGAAGGCAAGCGCTACAGCCAAATCGATTCGCTGCACGATGCCGGAGGCTGACATTACGCTTGCCGACATCAGTCTTGCGTATTGCATGGAGGGCTGCATGCCGCAGCGCTTGTGCAAAGAAATCATGTTGCCGGCACGCCGGCGGCGGTTATCGGGAGATATGGCTGACCGGCTCCCCGATGGGCGGAATGGGCATGATCATGAATGACCAGGAATTTACCGGCGATGCAGCAGGGCTGGTGTTGCTTGCTCCGTATCTGGGTGGGCGAAGGGTATTTGGACAAAGCAAGGTGCCTGAAAGATTCGAACATTGCGATGCCGGCCTATGTCGCCCGCGAGCGACAGGAATAATTTTGTTCAGGAGTTGTGCGTTATTTAAAAACGTGGCAATCGGGCAATACTTTGCGCGCCGATAACATTTGGCTTGCCTATTGCGAAAGAGACCGGCTAAGTACGGTCTTGCTGCCATTGGAGACGCTTCTGATGTCCGACCATGTTTTCTTCCGCGAAGGTGGCCACGCCGGATTTGTGCGGACGTCGGCAGCCAAAGAAATATTTGCGACGATAGAAAAAGAACGAGCGAAAGACAAGATAAAGTGGAAACAACTTCCAATAAAAAAGGCCCGAAATGCGGGCCTTTTTAGTTCATACCTATCGGTTATCAGAACTCCAGGCGCAGTCCCAATGCCAGGTTGTCCTGGGTAATGCCGTCCCGGCCAATCGACTTGTCGTAGTAAACGAAGGCCGATCGGCCTTTGCTCATGATGGCCGACAAGCCCAGGCCGATCCGGAAGTAGTCAGCATCATAAGGTGCATCGCTCAGTGTGATTTCGGTTCCGGTCGGATCGTTGACGAACCTTGCAGTGGCCGCGCCGGGATCGGTATTGAACTCGTGCTCCCATTCAATTTGGACGTGCGGGGTCAGCACGCCCCAGTCTGTACTGATCGCGCGGGTGAATTTCGCGCCCAGAATGCTGGCCAGCGAATCGAGGCTGCGTTCTTCGACAATCAACGCCAAGCCAGCGCCTGGGCCGGAAGAGACCAGCGTTTCTTCGATACGGTCGAAATTCAACCGGGTATAGAGCACTCGGCCATAAGGTCCGATACTCCATCCGCCTTTCTGGAAATCGCGTCCGAAGGTGGCGCCGAGACTGAGCAGGTCGCCACCCGAATCCGAGCGTGCGGTTTGGTTGACCGTCGTGAAACCGCCCAGTCCGTCAGGAATGGTGTAGGTGATTTGCCTGGTCAGGTCGTAATTGTTTTTGCCCAGCGTAATAACGGTATCGGTGTACCAGCTATTGTCCTTGAAGTAGGTGCCGTAAGCCGACAAGGTGTAACCGCTGGCGTCGACACCGCCCTCGCCGGTGGCCAGATTCGTGTCCTGATTGGTATAGCCGATGGCCGCGCCGAAGATGAATTTATCGCTTTGGCGATAATCGACACCGAACGTCAGGCCTTTGATATCGAAATCGAAACTTGGCGTGATGCCGGCCGCGTTCGCATCGCCGGTTCCAATCGTGCCGCTGGCGAAAAAGCCCCAGCGCTGGAAGTCCGCGCCAACCTCGTTCGCGGAAGATTCACCCGTCAGGCTATTCATCAGGCCGCCGAGTGAAACGCTGCCGTTCCTGCCCTGCAATGCCAAGCCGTCAAAGCTGCCGCCCTGGGTGCCGCTGCGAAGTGCCGCGATGCGTGCGCTGATGGTTTCAAACTGGCGAGAAGCGGTGAGCATCGAGGCGCGAGCCTGCGCCGCCTGGGTGTCGGGCAACAATTCGTCGAGCGCCTTCACCACGTCATCGGGATTGGTTGCGGCATTGTTCGCAAGTTCCTGGCATCGTGCCTTGAAATCAATTTGCGCCGCGGTCGGGCTGGCCAATGAATTCAGGTTCGAGCAAATCGTATCGAGCGCGTTCGCGAGTTCGTATTGCTGCGGGGTTAAATCCGGAATGTTGGCGAGACTGACGCCATTCACGACGAACGTTACGAATACGGTCGGGTCATCCTGACGCGTTGCCGTGATAGAGACGGCTCCCGGCGTGCTACTGAGTGTTGCCGTGTTGGATGCCGCACCGGATCCGGCGGTCACATTACTGGCTGCGCCCAAGGTAGAGCCAGGTGTAATTGTCCAGTTTATCGTGACGCCGCCCACCGAGATGCCGTTGTTTTTAGCCTTTACGACAACCGGAGCTGGCAACGGCGAGCCCGGCGTTGCATTCTGGTTATTGCCCGAGACGATAACCAGTGTTCGGGTGAGGGTAGACGTGATGTTGAATGTGGCCACGGCGGTGATGTCATCCGCGCGAGTGCCGGTAATCACGATCGGCCCCGGCACGGCGCCAAGATTCACGTTGATGCTCGCCAAGCCTGCGGCTGCGTTTGTGACGCTGGTAGGCGCGCTCAAGGTCGCGCTGCCGGAAACCACTGCCCAGTTGATCGTGATGCCCGGCGCAAAAACACCGTTATCCTGCGCCAGTACAACCAGCGGCGCTGGCAATGCAGTACTGGTCGGTGCTGTCTGACCATTTCCGGAAGACACGCTCAATGTTCTCGTCAAAGTAGCGGTTGCGGTAAACGTCGCAATCGCGGTTCCGTCGTCGGCGCGCGTTCCGGTAATCGTTACCGCTCCCGGAGCCGCAGGCAGCGTTAAGCCGATATTGGCCAGACCTGCCGCATTGGTGACGGACGAAGGCGCGGTCAAGGTGCCGCCGGTTGTCGTCCAGTTGATCGTGATGCCCGGAGCGTTCACACCGTTGTCTTGCGCCAATGCAACCAGTGGCGCGGGTAATGCGGTGCCGGTCGGTGCGCTTTGTGCATCGCCCGACGATACCACCAGCGTTCGGGTAATCGCGGTCACGGTAATCGTGAATGTTTCGGTCGGGTCGCCACTCCAGGTATCGCCGCTGGATGCCGTGACGGTGTAAACGCCGGGCACGGTCGCGGTAAAGGTCGCCTGTGTCTGGCCGGCGGCATTGGTATTGGTCGCGCCGCTCAATACTCCGTCACCCGGAGGGTTGCCCGAGCTGATATTCCAGGTGATGGGATAGTTGGTGTTCACGATCGAATTGGTACTGCCGTAACGCGCGGTCATGGTCACGTTGCCACCCGCCGCGATGCCGACGGCATTGGGCGATACGGCTGTCATCACGACCGGCTCGACGATCACGGTAAAAGGCAAGGGTGCCGGTGGGCAACCTGCCGGCGGCCCTGCTGGACAAACCACCGAGGCCTGAATATTCCGGGTGCCGGAAGTAAACAGAGTCGTCGTTACGCTGGCATTGCCGCCGGCCGAGTTGGCGGGCGTGCCAAGCGAAGGGCCACTGGGAATGGTGAGGAAGTTCGTCGAATAGGTGGCGCCCGAGCCGGCGCCATTGACCAGAAGGTTGGTACCCAGGGTGAATGGCGTTGACTGGTTCGTAGTAACGCTTGCCGGCGTCGTGGCCGTGAACGAGTAAACATTGTTTGTCGCCAGAGTGAATTGCACAAACAACGAACCATTGAAGCAGCTGCTGCAATCGACTTGAATCGTGGCGTTGCCGCCGCCGGTAGGCCCGGTCGTCACGTTGAAACCATAGACCGCGCCGGTCGGCGTGAAGGTGGCGCCGGTAATGGTTGCCGGCAAGACAACGCCGCCGGTGGTATCGGTAATGGTGGAGAAGGTCAGGTTTGCGGCCGGGCAGGGCCCGCCGCCGGTATCTTGCAAGATTACCGAAAACGCCTGCGACGTTGAAACATTGATCGTGGCATTGAATGGACCGGTAATGAAAATTTCGCAACCGGTGGTGGCGAATGCCTGCGGCACCCAGCCCGCCAACAGCAAAAACGCCGTCAGGAATAATCGTTTCAAAAGCACGGAGCGGTTTGCAAACCCGTGGTTCCTGATGCTTGAATTCGACAAATCCATAGTGTTCCCCTAACCATGTTTATGCAGTGATATTGATAATGAAACGTAATGACAAGTTTGATATGGACACTACGCAGGCGGATATCATAACGGCCATTCAGCTGGCGAGCCCCAGCCGTAATACGCATACTACGGCAAATGAAGACGCAGCCAAACAAAACGCGTGAAAGACCCGAACCGCAAGCGCATTTGCATATCGAGGTTCGGACTTCATGGCCAAGCTTGACCGGCATACGCGGCCTGGCGGCACTCTGGGTGCTGCTGCTGCACGCGCACCTGATTGCCGGAAACGCCGGCGATCTTTGGCCGCCCGTGCAATGGCTGATGGCGATGGGCGGGATGGGGGTCGATATTTTCTTCACGCTATCGGCTTTCCTGCTTAGCCTGCCTTTTGCCGACGCTTTACGGCGTAATCAGCCGCGCCCCGATTTGCGTTCTTATGCCTTGCGCCGTTTTGCCCGAATTTTCCCGGCGTATTATTTGCAAATTGCGGTGATTCTGGTTCTGGCTTTATTGGGCATCGGGATAGGCATGCCCTGGAGCTCGCCGACGCCTGGTGGCGTTTTGGCGCATCTGGTCTTGTGGATCAATGCCTGGCCACTAATTCCTGCCTATGTGCCAACCTGGTGGACGCTCCCGGTTGAATTCGGTTTTTATCTTTTGTTGCCCTGGCTGGCGAGTTGCCTGACCGATCGCCGCTGGTATTGGTTGCTGCTCGGCATTGCATTGAGTCTGCTGTATCGCCATGTTTTGCTCGCGGCCGGATTGACGCGGGCGGAAGAAGTTTACTGGGTGGATCATTTGCCTGGCCGACTGTTCCAGTTTCTAACGGGAATGCTCGCGGCATTTTTTTTTACAAAGCTGCGTCATCAAAATCGCTTGCCTGCACCGGCAACAAGAAATGTTCTGATCGTGTCTTCGCTGGTATTGCTGCTTGCCTTGCCGGCGCTTGGCTTGCTTGCCGACGGGCAAATTTATCATGGCTCGCCAACACGCCAACCGCTGCTGATGTACTGGCATTTGTTTGCCAGCATTTGCGTTGCGGTATTGCTGTTGTGTGTCAGTTCGGGACGCAATCTGGCGGACTGGTGTCTGCAATCAAACGCGTTGCAGTGGCTGGGCCGCATCAGTTACGGCATCTACCTCTGGCATTATCCGGTGATGGTGGTGCTGCGTGAAAGCATGGGTGGCGTGCAGGGCGTCAAGGCAGACTTTCCGGGTTTCTTCATCGCCAGCCTGCTGCTGTCGGCCACGCTCGCGTTTTTATCCTGGCATTGGCTGGAACGGCCGATTCTAAAGCGTGTTGGTTCGGGAGCGGTTTGATTCGTTTTGCAGTCGCACATCCAGCCGCTTCAGAAAAAACAGGAATGTCCCGCGTATCGAATTACCCAATCGGCGTTCAATCCATCGGCCAATAAGCGGCACTGCAAAAACGAATCGTGAAGTCCAGATCAATTGCGTTTGCTGATTCATGGCATGGAGTTCAAGTCGACCGAGCTGGTGTTGAAACGGCAGCTTCAAGTTGAAAGGCCCGCGCAAAACCAGAATCCGGTATTCATAGGAATGCGGAGGATCGAAAGCGTTGATTTCCTCTTCGAAGCAAATCATGCCTTTTCGCACCTTGCGTAAGGCGCCCTTGCCGTTGGCATCGAATTCACCTGCGCGAAGCATGCTGCATTCGATTTTCGAAGTGCTTAAAAATTCGACGTGATTGCCGATGCCGGTAAAGACTGTTTCGATGTCGAAGTTGAATTCGTGCGTGACGCGAACTTCCTGCATGCCGTCAGCGTCCGGCCACGAAAATCATGATGGTGCAGACCAGTGCCGCCATCCATGCCAGGCTTCTCAAGCTGGCCAGGTTCGCCAGGTACAGGATTCCGTAAATGATGCGGAGGCCGATAAATGCCAGCGCGAGCATGTCGATTCTGCCTTGGGCGGCGCCATTCATCTGCGCCACGATCACGGCGGCGGCAAACAACGGAAACGCCTCGAAGCTATTCAGGTGGGCGGCATGCGCTCGCTGCGCGACGCCTTCAAGCTTGCTTTGCCAAAGCCTGACGTTGACGTTGTTGTAGCGCGGCCCGCGCACTTTGGCCACGCCGGTCCAGAGAAACGGCATCAGGCCGGCGGCCAGTACGCAATAAAGTGCGATTGTCATAAGTGTGGAATCCTTGTGATGAAAGCCGCAGTATGCCTATTTTCTAGAGCAGCGGCTCTTAAATCAAAGTGATAAACGGGTTGTCGCTGGCCTTGGCTGACTGTTATAATTTTGAACTAAGTTGGGAATTGCCGTGGCCTTGGGCTGCCGGGGTGTCTGCCATGCAAAAACATCTCGCTGAAGGTCAAAGACTGGCCTTGCTGGTGGCGAAATGGCAGGCCTTGATAGGTGTTGCGGCAATGCTGCTTGTTTGGGTTTTAGTCGGCCAAGCCGCAGGTCTGGGGCTGATGGCAGGGGTGCTGTCGATATTGCTGGGAAGCCTGGCAATGGCGCGGCTTTCGCTAGGTGGCGGAATTCAACCTGCTGGTCGCGTGTATTCCCGGCTCTGGCTGGGTCTGTGTTTGAAATGGTTAATCGTGGGGTTGGTCCTATTCCTGTCGTTTCGCATGAAGGCGCTTGCGCCGCTGGCGATTGCGGCCGGGGTAATTCTCGCCCTGGTAGTGTTTCCACTCGTGGCAATGTCTGGCGGTAAGGTGAAACGTGAGCACTGAAGCTGAAAGCGGCGGTACAACAGAATATATCCAGCACCATTTGCATCATTGGCAATGGCAGGTAGGTGAAGGTAAATTCATGGTAATCAATGTCGACAGCGTGATTTTTCTGCTGTTGATGTGCGCAATTTTCCTGGGCTTGTTCCTTTACGTTTCCCGTCGCGCCACTGCAGGTGTTCCGGGCAAGCTGCAATGCGCCATCGAGATGATGGTGACCGGCATTGACGGATTGGTTCGCGAAACTTTCCACGGCCAAAGCAAATTTATCGCGCCGCTCGCGGTAACGATTTTCGGTCTCGTCTTCCTGATGAACTTCATGGATATGGTGCCGGTCGATTTGCTGCCTTGGCTCTGGGCCAAAGGCTTCGAAGCTTCGGGACACGACCCCGCGCACGCTTACCTGCGCGTTGTGCCGACGGCGGATATGAATACCACGCTCGGCATGTCGATCGGCGTGTTCTTCCTGATCCATTATTTCGGCATTGCCCACAAGGGCATTGGCCTGTTTACCAAAGAAATTTTTACCGCGCCTTTCCATGCACACGGCACAATTGGCATGATCGCATTGGCGCCGGCCAATCTATTGTTGCGCCTGATCGAAGAAGTGGTTCGTCCGATCTCGCTCAGCCTGCGACTGTTCGGCAACATGTATGCCGGCGAGTTGATCTTCATTCTGATTGCCGTC
>CAZPCE010000077.1:0-11029 GCA_964584915.1 uncultured Arenimonas sp.
GAGTTGCCGCGTGTCAGGCCTGCGGCGCGGCCTCGGGGGCGAGGCCCCAGATTTCCTGGGCGGCCGCGCGCGAGGCGGCATCCTTCCAGTAGAAGCTGTCGAGATCGGGCGAGAGCGCAGCGGTCAGTTCAGCGCTGTCATCCGAAAGCCCCAGAAACCGCTCGATTGACTGCGCAATGCTGATGACCTGCGTCAGGTAAGGGCGGGGATCATCGAGCCGGTAGACGCCCATCTTCTGGGGCGTGACGTAAGCAAAGCGGATTTCGGCATTGCCGTGTGCCGCATGATAGATCGCGCCTTGCCGAGCATGGGGATCGGAGACCTTCGAGGACAGCCTGCCCTGCGTCTTAAGGTCGACAATGATTCCGTGCGCGGGAAACCAGAAGTCGAGCCAGCCGATGAACGGCACAGGCACGCCAGGCAGCAGAACCTCGATACGGTGTTGTCGGTTGCCCTCCGCAGCCTCTGGGATCCCGTACTGCCTTAGTTCCGCAAGTGCGATGGCAACGGCTGGCGCAATGTTGACGCGTTCCTTCTGGACTGCAGGATCGGAGGACAAGGCCGTCAACTGGTTGAACCTGGCGACCGCCAGGTCCTGGCAGGCCTCGACTGATACGGCCGGATCGAACAGTCCCATTTCCACACCAGCCTCGATAGCCGTGCCGCGGTGTGCTGCAGGCCCGACCGATGATTTTCGGCGGAGCAGCTTTTGCATCGCCCACATCGCAGGCTGCGCGACAAATAGGTTGATCGAGGATGCCGAGAGGTGATCGAGACCATGGCGTTCAAAGGCGTTTGCCATCACGCCACCTCCGCCAGTTCGATGTCTGCCAAGGGATGTCGTGCGCCGGGAGCTCTGGGCCTGGCGACAGCTATATAGCTGTAGCAATCAGGACCCAGGCGCTCCTGCAGAAGGTGGACACACCCCTTTTCTGATGCCCAGCGAACACGTTCGGCCAGCCGCTCGAGAACCTTGCGCTCCTTATCGCCGAGGCGGCGCTTTGGACCATTGTCGAGGTCCTTAGCGAGGAATCCGCGGTGATACTCGTAGCGATCGCCGCCGGTGGCATTGGCGAGCCAGGCGCAAAACAGCAGCTCATGGCCAAGCTGTCGACGCGTATTTGTTCGTGATATGTTCTGCATTATACCCTACTTTGAGAATCGGTGGATGAGCGATGGGAAAGGCGACCGCGGGCTGGTTTCTGGTACGAAGCCATGAAGGCGCGGATCTTTGCCTCGGTGTCGGGCCAAAGGCGGCGTCCGGCCCGGAGTTGGCGAACGAGCTTCCAGTCGTTGGCGGCTTTGCGGCCGAAATAGCTCTCGGCCATCTGGTTGGCCTTGAGGAACGAATCAATTTCTGAGACAATGGGATGTGTCATACACCCCTTATCTCGAGAGCAATCCAACTTCACAAGTAGGGCGGAATCCCACAATTAAGATTGCGGGAAGCATCCCACAATGTTACCCACAGACTATGACCCAGCCTTCTGCCTTCAACATCGCCTTCCTTCGCAAGGTTCTCGAAGAGGCGACCGCCCCTGATGCCAAGTGGAACTCGCGGTCCCTCTCGCTTGCAGCGACTGGCGGTAAGAACCCGTATCTGGTCAGGGACATCATCAAGGGGAAAAGCGCGAACCCGACCCTTGATACGCTTGTCGGGCTTTCCAAGGCCCTGGAAATGGATATTTCTCAGATGATACCGGCAGCCGCCTCGGTGATGCACCGCGTGGGCGGGGCACAGCCTTATGAGACGCTCGAAGTCGTCGGTGCGGTTGCCGCGGGTGTTTGGCGTGAAGAAACTGAATGGGGTGCTGAAGATCGCTATTCCATTGAAGTTGGGCCCAATCCATTTCCTGGCAGTGAGCGACTAGCTCTCCGCATGGAAGGCTATTCAATGGACAAGGTCATCCCGCCTGGATCGGATCTCGAGTGTCTTCGGGTAGCCTATGGCTATGTCGAGCCTCAGCCTGGCGATATCGTCATCGTGCAGCGAGACCGACATGATTTGCACGAGCTGACTTGCAAGCGACTCGACCACGATGGGCAGAATTTCATCTTACGTGCCGAGTCCACGCGGGCGGAGTTCCAGGAGCCAATCATCATCGGACGGCCCGACGAAAACAGTGTCAGCGATGAAGGGGTCACGATCATCGCAATCGTGCTGCGGGCGCATCAGAGTCTCTACAAGCGCCGGCGATGACAGAACCCTTTGTCAAGAGGGTTTTGACCACATCATCAATTTGGAAGGGATGAATCCAACTATATCTGTGGGTGTTGCAACAGCTCGAATCGTTGAGCCAAGCCAGAACCTATGGATGTTAGATGCGTGTTTTAACCCGATCCAACGGCCTTGCGCCGGAGCATATGACAGCAGCCGAACGGATGGCCGAGTTGGGTCAGATCTTGGCTCTTGGCGCCATGCGCATGCACGGAAAGTCCAGTTCTTTATCTGACGGCCATGGAGATAGTTCAGTCGACTTTGCCTCGCAGCAGAGCGGTAGTGCCTCCCGAACAAACGGGAGTGACGCATGAACGAAACGGTCTTGTCCCGCCTTGCCGGGCTCAAAAAAGCCAGCACAACTGAGTTGCGGGATCTGTGGACCCGATACTTCGACAGTGAAGCGCCGGGCTACAACCGCAGGTTTCTCGAAAGCCGCATCGCCTATCGCATCCAGGAATTGGCCCTGGGCACGCTCAGTCGTCAAACGGTCGCCAGGCTTGAAGCCCTTGGTGAGGAACTTGATGGAGGTAAGAAGGCGGTGCGTGAAGTTTCTGTCCGTGGCCGATTGGTCACCGGCACGCAGATCGTCCGCGAATACCAAGGGGCCGAACATCGTGTGACCGTCCTCGAGGATGGCTTTGAATATGCAGGAAAGCCCTATCGCTCTCTCTCGGCCATAGCCCGGGCGATCACGGGGACTCGCTGGAATGGCCTGGTCTTCTTCGGATTGAAGCGCGCGGGAGAACTGGGATGAACCAGCCTGTCCGCAAACTGCGCTGCGCAGTCTACACGCGCAAATCCACCGAAGAGGGGCTCGATCAGGAATTCAACTCTCTGGATGCGCAACGGGATGCCTGCGAGGCGTTTATTGCCAGTCAGCGTGCTGAGGGCTGGGTGCTCTTCCCGAACCACTACGATGATGGCGGGGTATCCGGCGGAACTCTTGAGCGGCCGGCCCTGAAGCGGCTTCTGGCAGACATCGAGGAGGGGCAAGTCGATGTCGTGGTGGTCTACAAGATCGATCGCCTGTCTCGTTCGCTCATGGATTTTGCGAGGCTCGTCGACACGTTCGAGCGAAATGGTGTTACCTTTGTTTCGGTTACCCAATCCTTCAACACGACCACGAGCATGGGCCGACTTACCCTTAATGTCCTGCTCTCCTTCGCGCAGTTCGAACGAGAGGTCATTGGCGAGCGGATCAGGGATAAGTTTGCTGCCTCCCGAAAACGCGGCTTGTGGATGGGTGGCGCGGTGCCGCTTGGCTACCGCGTCCTCGACCGGAAACTCCTGGTCGACCCTCAGGAGGCAAAGGTCGTGAAGCGCATTTTTGAGCGGTTCGTGCAGATCGGCTCGAATGTCGACATTGTCCGCGAGTTGCAGGCTGATGGTATCACGAATCGGCGTGGAAAGCCGCTCGACAAGGCCTTTGTCGCAAGGGTCCTACGCAACCGCGTCTATCTGGGCGAGGCGCTGCACAAGGGGGTGAGCTACCCTGGGGAGCACGAAGCGATCATAGACATGCCGCTGTGGGAAAAGGTCGAAAAGATCCTGGCCATCAACCCGGGGACACGCTCGCGGCAAAACAGCGCCACCACGCCTTCGATGCTGAAGGGCTTGTTGTTTGGCCAGGACGGCCGGGCCATGTCGCCGTCGCATACGCGTAGAAAGGGTAAGCTCTATCGCTATTATGTCAGCCAAACTGAACTGAAGCTCGGCGCAGGCAGCGGTTTCGTGCCTCGACTGCCTGCGGCGGAAATCGAGGCAGCAGTGGTTAAGCAACTGCGCGATCGCATCAAAACACCCGAGGTCCTCGCAGAAGCGGTAATCGCTGCTCGGAAAATGGCACTGCCTCTTGGTGAGATGGAAATACGTTCGGCGCTGATCGAGTTGGATCTGCTCTGGGATCAATTGTTCCCAGGCGAACAGTCCCGCGTCGTCAGGCTGCTCGTATCTCGTGTCGAACTTGGCGTCGACAGCATGTCCATCAGGTTCCATGCGAATGGAATTTTCGACCTTGTTGAAGACATGGGAGCTATGCAGCCGCGAGAGTTGGAGGCTGCGTGAACTCGGAGCGGCAAATAGAGATCCGTGTTCCCATTGCCCTTCGTCGGCGGGGAGGACGTAAGCTGATCATCACTCCGGATACCGAGGAAGGGCGGAGTGTTGGGCTGCCGAATGCGCAGGACCTAACGCTGGTGAAAGCGATTGCCCGGGGGTTCCGCTGGCGCAATCTCATTGAGCAAGGGGTTTATGAGAGCGTTGATGAGATTGCGGCCAAAGAAAAGATCGACCGCTCCTATGTTAGCCGACTTTTGCGAATGACCCTTCTGGCTCCAGACATTGTGGAAATGGTGCTTGCCGGCAAACAACCGCGCGGCATCAAACTGCAGATGCTCAAGCGTCCAATCCCATATTGCTGGAAGGAGCAGCGAGAGATGTTTCGGGAACTTTAGATATTCCGATACTGCGAATTAGCGCACCTGCCAGATCATTAAATCAAGGACCTTTGCGTCTGAAAAATCCATAAATTCTGGGAATTGCTTATCGAACGTTGCTCGCAATTCCTGAAATTTCAGATTTTTGGTCAGTTCGGAAGAGTGAGCCTGGATATTCGCATAATCGGTCAAGAGAAGTTCGATACGGTCACTGCCGCGGCCACTCCTTTGAGGAAGCCCAAGGTTAATGCGGACGATTGAGTCGTAAACAGGGAGGTCTGGATTGATTGTCGCGATAAGCTTGGAGGCGAAGGAGGCTTCAATGCGCCCCGTTTCCTTAAACAACTTATCCAGAACCATGACGAATTTCGGTTCGCTATCGGTTTTGCACGTTTCGAGTAGAGCGTAGAACTTTGAACGCCAAGATGCGTTCCTTCTGACCATATATAAGCCGTTGAATGTCCTTTGGTATTCCTGATTCTGGGCCACATTCAGCGATCTCAGCGATCGTATAGTGTAGGCGTATCGGTCCAGGTCGGCGTGTCTGCGTTTGAGCGCGTCGAATATGCTGGATTGGCGATCTGCAAGGTCGTCAACGGTGATCATTTCGCATCCCTCAAGCCTCGTTCTGGCATTTGTTTTCAAAATTCCATGGGAAAAGCGTCGCATTTATCTGGAAGTCCATGCGAACCTGATCTACTAAAAATGCGGACAAAACAACGCACCAAGAGACTGAATTTTGACCATTGTTATCACCACCTGCACAAATCGGAAGCGTAAGCCTGTATCCCAGGGTTTGCACGCCGCTTCGCTTGCAGTTGGTGATTTGACGGATGTGGCAGACGAGTGGGGGCGCCGCCTTCGGCAGCCAGATCAGCTTTTCCCGGTCATGGAGGTATATGGAGGCAGGTCATTCCAGGAGGCCAAAGCGGTCGCGGAGCGTCTGGATGCCGATGTCTTTGTGATTTCCGCAGGGCTTGGTCTGGTTGATGCCTCCGAACCGATCCCCTCATATGCTTGCACCGTTTTGGATGGCGCCGAGGACGGTATTGAGCCCAAGGTTTTGGGTGATTTTTCGAGCATGGAGTGGTGGGATCATCTCAAGCGAGTGTCGCCATTTGCCAGAGACCTCCTAGAGGTTGTCGCAAGCGCCGAGGGCAGGCTCGTACTTGCCGCGCTCTCGGACAGCTACATCCGAATGCTTTCTGAGGATCTCATGGCGCTTGCAGATGAGCGCCTAGCCAGGCTGCGTGTGTTCACCCGAGCCCCCTTGGACCGAATTCCGGTTAGATTGCAGCCATGCGTAATGCCTTATGATGACCGCTTGGACGGCCCGGCGAGCCCGATCAAAGGTACGCGAAGCGACTTCGCTGGGCGGGCACTTCGGCATTTCTCCGATTACATCCTACCTGGCGCCGAAGGCGACACGCCTGATCGCCATAGCCAGGCAGTCCGCGAGGCTATGGAAGAATGGCCATTTCCCTCAATGGTAGAGCGTCAGCGACTATCCGACGATGAGATCCTTGCGCTTCTGCATGAGCATTGGGAGGCTGCAAGAGGCAGCACCTCGGCCCTGCTTCGAGTTTTTCGCGACCAGCTAAATGTCGCCTGTGAGCAAGGGCGGTTTGCCGCTCTCGCGCGGCAGGTGCGTGCGGAGCTTTCATGATGGCTAAAGAGACACTTTCAGTGCGAGCTGTCAGGACAGAGCAGGGCGATGGGACCCCTATCTTTGCCTTCTTCATTCATGGAGCCGACATCACTCGGATCGCCGACATCGCCCGACTGAGAAGAGACGAGCAAGAGCTCAAAGGCTTCCAGAGGGGCGAAATCAAAGCCCACGTCAATTCGATAACTGAGTTTTTGGACAGCGGTAAGGTGCTGTTCCCCAATGCGATTATTTTGGCTCTATCACCCGAGGTGGAGTTCGCATCGGCACGTGGGCGAAAGCCAGGCAAAATTTGCGAAGTGGGTGATGCTGGAACGCTCACCATTCCAATCCATCCTACTGGGCAGAGGGCGGCCTGGATTGTTGATGGGCAGCAACGATCACTAGCGCTGGCTCGGGCTAAGAACCAGTCGATCGCGGTCCCTGTGATTGGTTTCGTGTCCGATGATGTAGAAGCACAGCGTGAGCAGTTCATCTTGGTCAACAAAGCTAGGCCGCTTCCTAAACGGTTGATCGATGAACTCCTCCCTGAAGTCAGCGTACTGTTGCCCCGTGATCTGGCTGCACGGCAATTGCCGAGCGCATTGTGCGAGATGCTCAACGAGGACAAGGCGTCCCCATTCTTCGGACTGATTAAGCGCGAGTCTAACGCCAAAAGTGGTTCTGGGATCGTGGCTGACTCTGCGCTGATTGAGGCTATGCGCCTTAGTCTCAAGTCGCCCACGGGAGCCCTGGGGCAGTTCAAGCGTAGCGGAGACGGTGTTGACGCGAATGGGATGTACGAGGCGCTAGTTCTATATTGGAAAGCGGTTCGCGATGAGTTTCCCGATGCTTGGGGCAAGCCGCCTACACATAGCCGCTTGATGCATAGTGCTGGCATTCGAGCCATGGGCGCCCTCATGGATCAAATCATGCTGAGAACCGACGGCGCGTCAGACCGATCGGCAGCCGTTTCTGCGATACTCAGGCGCCTCGCACCCTATTGTAATTGGACCGCAGGGCGGTGGGACGAGATCAACCTTGTGTGGAATGAAGTTCAGTCGACATCCCAGCACATTTCCAAGCTCACAGAGCATCTTATGCACCTGGAGCGAGACCTGGCGAGGGGTGGCGCGTGAAATTTATCTTTGCGGACAGTTTGGACTACGTTGACCCTGCCTTCGATTTTATCGCTGATCGCAGCGCGGCAGAGCGTCAGCCTTACTGGGATGACGCCTACCCTCATGAGATCCTGGGTTACGCTCCTTATGACGGCGTGCTGGTTTCCAAGGGCATCGTCGGCGACCATCGTGTGAAAGGCAAATACACTGCGAGCCAAGCGAGGCGCTTTGAACTGGTGGGGGTGCGCAAGTTTCTGCGTCTCGACAAGCCGCAGTTCGCTCACCTGGATATCTTCGGAGATTGCGGCGCCTTCACCTACGCCAGCGAAGCTAAGCCCCCGTACACGCCTGCGGAAATCGCCGAGTTTTACGACGAATGTGGCTTCACGCACGGCTGCTCCGTCGACCACATTATCTTCGATTTCAATTCCTCCGATGCCGGCATGGAAGGTGGGTCGAATGATGCGAAAGACCGCTTCGAGATTACCTTAGAAAATGCAGACAATTTTCGGCGCGAGGCTTTGTCTATCGGTGCGGCTTTTACCCCAATGGGGGTCGTGCAGGGGTGGTCGCCAGGGAGCATGGCGGAGGCGGCCAGGCGTCTCGTCGGGATGGGATACGATTACCTAGCTCTCGGGGGCATGGTTCCGCTAAAATCTCCCGAAATCAAGCTATGCCTCGCAGCCATCCGTGAGGTTGTTCCAGCGTCAACGCGTCTGCATATTTTAGGCTTTGCAAAGGCGGACGATATCGACAGCTTCCATAGCTACGATATCGCGAGTTTCGATACGACATCACCCCTCATAAGGGCGTTCAAGGATGCTAAGCAGAACTATTATCTGCCGGGCTTAGACACTCGTTTGCGCTATTTTACATCCATCCGCGTCCCTCAAGCCATCGAGAACCCAAGACTTCAGCGTTCAGTTAAGCGGGGTGTCCTTCGAGCGGAGGATTTAATCGCGATGGAAGCCGCAGCCTTAAAGGCATTGCGCGCATATGATCGTGGCGAAGCGGATCTCGAGGAAACCCTGCACAACGTGATGGTCTACACCGCGCCAATGGCGGAGGAGAAACCCTACGAGGATTGCCACGGAACGGTCGGGATGATGAAACTGGCTGAACGTTATCGTGAGACCCTTGCAGCCAAGCCCTGGAAGGAATGCTCTTGCTCGATCTGTGAGCATGCCTCGGTTGATGTGATCATTTTCCGGGGTAGCAATCGGAACAAGCGGCGAGGCATTCACAACCTCGCAGTCTATAAAAACCACATTGAACGATTGGATCTGAAGCGTGCCGTCATCTGAAACCATGCAATACCTAACGGTCACCGCCCAGCAGAGCAGTGAGCATACGGTTCTCGTGTTCGCGGCAAAGGCATCGGACATCCTGCGCTTCGCCACCATCGATCGAATTGGGCGAGACGCCCAAGGGGTGCTCAGCGGGTTCCAGCGGCCGCAAGTGGCGGCGCATATCCGAGAAATTCAGGATTATCTCGAGAAGCCCAACTCGGTTTTGCCGAACCCCATTGTGGTTGCCTTCACCGAGAAGGTCGGGGTTAAAGATCTGGGGAATGGCTCGGCACAGTTGACCATTGATTTGAGCGATGGGCCACCGGGATTGGTCGTTGATGGCCAGCAGCGTTTAACGGCACTCTCCGCGGTAGAGCGTGACTTCCAGGTGTTTGTGTCGGTTTTGATCTGCCAGGATGAGGCGGAGCTTCGGCGTCAATTTGTGCTGATAAATAACACCAAGCCGCTCCCTAAATCTCTGATTTATGAACTGTTGCCGACCGTTGATGATCTCCCCGCGCGGCTTAGCCGCCGATCCACTGCGGCTGATCTGACTGCTCGTCTGAACTTCGAGAACACTGCTCTGAAAGGTTACATTAGGCAGCACACCTGCCCCGAGGGGATCATCGCCGACACCGTGATGCAAAAGATCATCATGGAATCTCTGGCTAATGGGGTGATGCGCGATCTCATACGTCACGCAAAGGGCGAGGATGAGTGCCTTCGATTGATTTCCAATTTCTTCGAGGCTGTCAAACGCGTGTTTCCAGACGCTTGGTACGGGCACAAGCCTACCACTTCGCGCTTGGTTCATGGTGCCGGCATCCAAGCTTTGGGTGATGTGATGGAAGTGCTGGCGGCGAGGGCTGATGCCCGCACCGTTGAGGAATTCGCCGAGGGTCTGGCATGTTTGAGAGATAAGGCAGCTTGGACTGAGGGTGAGTGGGAGCTTGGCGGCGAGGTTCGTCGGTGGAATTCACTTCAGAATGTAAACCGCGACGTTGCTCTCCTGAAGCATTACCTTGTTGGCCTGATCAAGGCTGACCTGCGCCAGAAGCGCCAGGCTGCCCCAGCGCCACTTTTTGAAACGGCGGAAGGTTAGCCGATGAACTACGCCGTCAAAGAGATCTTCAAGACCCTTCAAGGTGAGGGCGCCCACACTGGCCGGGCGGCGGTGTTCTGCCGCTTTGCCGGGTGCAATCTTTGGTCTGGTCGAGAGCAGGACCGCGCATCGGCGCAATGCCGGTTCTGCGACACGGATTTTGTGGGTGTGGATGGAACAGGTGGCGGCCGTTTCGCCGATCCAGAAACTTTGGCAAAGGCAATTGAGGCGGAATGGGGCGGCTCAGGAGAGCGACGGTATGTGGTGCTGACCGGTGGCGAGCCTTTGCTTCAGGTCGATGCGCCATTGATCGACGCACTGCATGCTCTGGGTTTCGAGATCGGTGTTGAGACTAATGGCACCCAGCCTGCCCCAGAAGGGCTGGATTGGATATGCGTAAGCCCCAAGGCGGGGACGGATCTCGTCCTGACTTCGGGTAACGAACTCAAGCTGGTTTATCCCCAGGACAATGCACTGCCGAGCCAATATGAGAATTTAGCATTTGATCATTTCTATCTGCAGCCGATGGATTGCGAAGAAGCAGCGGCCCATACTGAAAAGGCGATCAATTACTGCATGAATAATCCGCGTTGGAAGCTTTCGCTTCAAACGCATAAGACTGTCGGGATCCGGTGATGTACGAGCTCAGCAAACAATTCCTTTTTGATGCAGCCCACACTTTGCATCGCAAAATTGAGACCGAGTCGAGCCTGCGGATCCATGGCCATAGCTATCGTGCTGAGGTGACACTTCGCGGCCACCCAGACCCAGCAACGGGTATGATCATGGATGTTGGCAATCTTGAGCGAGAGCTTGAGGCCGTACGCGATGCACTGGATCATCGGTTTCTGGATGAAATTAATGACCTGGGTCCCGCGACTATGGAAAACCTCTGCCGTTGGATTTGGGTCAAGTTAGAGCCTGGGCTTCCAGCTTTGTGGAAGGTCAGCGTGTCTCGCTCCAGCAATGGCGATGCATGCAGCTATTGGGGTGAGGGTGGTCAGGGATGAACTCTGGCGAGAAGGCTCTGGTCCTGTTTTCGGGCGGACAAGATTCTGCGACGTGTCTCGCTTGGGCTCTTGAGCGCTTCAGTGCGGTAGAGACAGTGGCCTTCGACTACGGACAGCGGCACAAGGTCGAACTCGAATGCCGTGAAGAGTTCCTCGCAAAAGTCGTTGAGATCAAGCCAGAATGGAAGGTTCGCTTGGGCCCAGAT
>CAZPCE010000078.1:0-10855 GCA_964584915.1 uncultured Arenimonas sp.
CGGTGAAAACCATTCTGGAAATGATGAGCAATGCTTTGGCCGATGGCGATCGCATTGAAATTCGCGGCTTCGGCAGTTTCTCGCTGCATTTTCGTCCACCACGCCTGGGTCGCAATCCGAAAACAGGCGATTCCGTCGCACTGCCTGGCAAACATGTTCCGCATTTCAAACCCGGCAAGGAATTACGCGATCGCGTAAACGCTTCCTTGACCGCCGTCAAAAGCTGAGTCAACTCAGGTAAGCTGTTGTCACCTGCGGTGGAATGACAGATGCCATTACTCAGAACTTTACTAGCGCTTGCTTTCGTCATGTTGGGCATCATATTCGGTGCCTTGAATCGTGACGTCATGCACATCGATTTGTTTTTTACGACTTTACAGGCCAGCATCGGTTTAACCGTGTTGCTGGTGTTGCTGCTTGGCTGTCTTTTGGGTGGTTTGGTGGTATTGGCGACGGTGGTCTGGCCGATGCGCAGTGCCCTGGCAAAAGCGGAGAAAGCCGCGGCAAAAATAGTGATTGAAGGAAACAACGCACCATGATGACCAATGCAGCCTGGCTGTTGATGATTCCTGCCGCTGCAGCCGCCGGTTGGTTGTTGGGACGCCGCGGTGGCGAGATAAAAAGCGGCAATCAGGTAACGCGCCTATCCAATACCTATTTTCGCGGCTTGAATTACTTGCTCAACGAGCAGCAAGACAAGGCGATAGAAATTTTTCTTCAAATAGCCGAAGTCGACAAGGACACCATCGAAACCCAGTTCGCTCTCGGACATTTGTTCAGAAGGCGAGGCGAAGTCGATCGTGCTATCCGAATGCATCAAAGCCTTGTCGCAAAACATGGTCTGAGCGAAGATCAAAAAACCCGCGCCGTTCTCGCACTGGGTGAAGATTACATGCGCGCCGGTTTGCTTGATCGCGCCGAAACCCTGTTGAACGATTTGGTCGAAATGGGTGTTTTCAAGCCGCAGGCATTGCGTCACCTGATTTCGATTACGCAGGCCGAACGCGATTGGTACAAGGCGATCGAATACGCGCAGAAATACGAGGAAGTCGGCGGCGAATCGATGACGAAAATCATCTCGCACTTCTATTGCGAATTGGCCGATCAGGCGCGTTCGAAAGGCGACAACAAGGAAGCCCGCAAATTGATTGCCGAGGCCTACACGGCGGATAACCAATCAGTGCGTGCCGGCATGCTGGAAGCGCAGATTGAATTGTCGGAAAACGACGACGCTGGCGCCATTCGCGCATTTGAGCGTGTCGTGCGGCACGATTACGAATACCTGCCGGAAGTATTGCCGGCATTGCTGGCCAGCTATGAACGCAAGGGCGAAACAACGCGAGCACGAAGCTTCCTGCTCGAAATGACCGAGCACTATGCCGGTGTATCGCCATTGCTGGCCTTGTCGGAGTTGATTCAAAAAGACGAAGGCGTGATTGCCGCCTATACATTTTTAGCTAAACAATTGCAGCAACGCCCCTCGGTGCGCGGCGAAGCGGCCTTGATCGATTTGAGTCTGTCGGAAGGTCATGGCGATCCGCAGGAAGCATTGCGTACGGTAAAAAACATTACCGATCTGCTGGTGGTGCATACGCCGGGCTATCGTTGCCAGAGGTGCGGTTTCAGTGCGCGTGCACATCATTGGCAATGCCCCAGCTGTAAAAATTGGGGCACCATCAAGCCTCTGCTTACATCGGCCAGTTAAACAATGCCGCTCGGCCTTGGCTTGAGTATCACGGTATTCTTATCAACGGCCCTGTTAACTTGGGGCTGGATAAAAATTGCCGAAGCAAAAGAAATCGTGGACCGGCCAGAGCGCCGCCGCTTGCACGAAGAACAGATCCCGCGAGCCGGCGGCATCAGTATTTCGCTGGTGATGGCGTTCGCCACAGGACTATATTTATTCTCGCCGGATCACTCCGACCCTCATTGGCTTACGGTTTTACTGGCGCTCATCTTGTACGGCGTGCTGGGTTTTCTCGATGACCTGAAGCCCATGCGTCCGGCCATGAAACTGCTTCTTCATCTGTCGGCAATGTCGACAATTTTCTTTCTTGCGTTGTTTCTGTTGAAGCCCGGACTGGTTTTCGCCGCGATCCTGGCACTCGCTTATTTGCTGTTCGTAAACATCTGGAATTTCATGGATGGCAGCAACGGAATGATAGGCATGCAGAGCCTGATATGTGCTGCCGGCTTTCTGATGCTCGGTAGTGGTCAGGGCAGTGCCCATGATTTCGCGTTGATACTCGCGGCCTGTTGCCTTGGTTTTTTGCCATTTAATTTTCCCGAAGCGGGTGTGTTTTTGGGAGACGTCGGAAGTCACGCACTTGGTGCGGCTATAGTGGGCCTTTCTTTGCTGGCCTACGTCGAAGGTACCTGGACCATGCTGGAAATATTGTGTCTTACCACCGCGCTTTGGGTCGATGCCGGGTCGACTTTCGTTCGTCGGTTTCTACGTGGTTACAAAGTTACCCAGGCACATCGCAGTCATTTGTACCAATACGCGATACGAAATGGAAAAAGCCATGCGGCAGTTTGCTTTTATTATGCTGCCTGGACCGCATTTGCCATTTCGGCAATCGGGTTTGGCAGGCAACTGCCGGAGTGGAGCCAGCGGATCTTGCTGCTGGCGCTTATTGTCGCAGCTTGCGTATTGCACCAATGGCTGAGGCTTTTTGTATTAAAATCGGTCAATAGCCCCGAAAAGCCGAAGCTTGTATCGTAATGACGAAGTCGCATCGCATCTCCTACTTGCTGCCACGTGCGCTTATTGTCTTGCATGATTTCACGATGACGGCTTTGCTGTGGGCGGGTCTGGCATGGCTCTATGCGCATGGCGACGGCGAGGCCATCGATAGCGGGTTCCGTAACGAGTTAATGGCGGTTCTGCTGTTGCAGGCTTTAATGCTCTGGTGGAGCGGCCTGTACCGCGGGGTCTGGCGTTTCGCCAGTTTGCCGGACTTGAACAATATTTTCCGTGCTGCAGTATTTGGCCTGTGTGCCATATTGCTGGCATTTTTGCTGAGCGGTTATTTCTCCCGTCTGCCTTTGCAAACCATCGTGTTGTACGTTCCGGGGCTGATGGTTTTTCTCGGCGCTCCGCGATTGATTTACCGTGCATGGAAGGATCAGCGCCTGGCTTCGAAACATACCGATGCCACGCGCGTCATCGTTGCGGGTGCCGGACGGTCGGCGGAGATTTTCCTGCGCGATATTGCCGGCGATGGCCGATATGAAACCGTGGGTTTGCTTGATGACGACCCGCAGTTGAAGGGCAGGAGGATTCAAGGCGTAAAGGTCCTTGGCCGGATTGATCAATTGGCGGAAATCGCCCGCGCGACGGCGGCCGATCTTTGCGTCATAGCCTTACCGACCGATCAAACCCTTGCGCTGAAACGCGTGGTTTCGTTGTGCGATGATTTTGGTCTTCCTTTCAGAAAGCTGGGACGATATACCGATTGGCTCGATGCGCATGATCCCGTTCAACTGAGCGAAGTGGCGATTGACGATTTGCTGGGCCGGGAACCGATCCAGTTCGACTGGCAAAACATCGGTCGCCAGCTTGGCGGAAAATGCGTATTGATCACCGGTGCAGGCGGATCCATCGGCGCCGAATTGGCGCGTCAATGCGCACAAGCGCGCGTCAGGAAATTGATTCTGCTCGAACGCGCCGAACTGCCGTTGCTGCAAATCTGCGAAGAGTTGGCCGTGCTGGATCCCGGGCTCGAGGTCGTATCGCTGCTTGCGGATTGTGGCGACAAGGTGGCCTGTCTGCGCGCGATGCAACACGGCATTCCCGATTATGTTTATCACGCCGCGGCGAACAAGCACGTACCGCTGCTTGAAGGTCACGTGCGCGAAGGACTTCGAAACAACGTGCATGCCACTGCCACGCTCGCGGAAGTTTGCCGAGACCACGGCGCCCTGCATTTCGTCCTGATTTCCACCGACAAGGCGATCCAGCCGGTCAATATCCTCGGTGCGACAAAATTGATGGCAGAACGGGTTTGCCAGGCAATATTCAACGACAGCGCTACGCAATTGAGCATCGTGCGTTTCGGTAACGTGCTCGATTCATCGGGTAGCGTGGTGCCTATGTTTCGCAGGCAAATCGCGGCTGGTGGCCCGGTGACCGTGACGCATGAGGAAGTCACCCGCTATTTCATGACGATTCCCGAAGCTTGCCAGTTGATTCTGCAAGCACTCAGCATGCCGGAGCCCTATGCCGTCATTTATACCCTGGACATGGGCAAGCCGGTAGCCATCAGCGAGCTCGCCGAACAAATGATTCGACTTGCCGGAAAACGCCCGGGTGTCGATATACAAATTCAATATACCGGTCTGCGTGCAGGCGAAAAACTGCACGAAAGTCTTTTTCATCCGGACGAGATTTACACTCATACCGAGAACTCGCGTGTACTCGAAGCAAAACCTCGCGAGATCGATGTGAAACGCGTGTTGGAGCAAGCCGAATTATTGGCTCAAGCTTTGCGGCATGGCGATGATGATGCCCAATTGCTCGCACTGTTGCGCGAAGCGGTTCCTGAGTACACTGTTATTCAATCAGAGAAAAAAAACAAATGACCCAACGTATTCGCAAAGCCGTTTTTCCTGTAGCCGGTTTAGGTACGCGTTTTCTTCCGGCGACCAAAACGGTGCCGAAAGAAATGCTGCCTGTAGTGGATCGCCCGCTTATCCAGTATGCCGTCGACGAAGCGATCGAAGCTGGCTGCGATACCATGGTATTCGTCACCAACCGATACAAGCATGCGGTGGCGGATTATTTCGATAAAGCCTACGAACTCGAACAAAAACTGGAAAAAGCCGGAAAGTCCGAATTACTGGCATTGATTCGCGATGTGTTGCCGCGAAACGTTCGTGCGGTGTTCGTCACGCAGACCGAGGCGCTGGGTTTGGGGCATGCAGTGCTTTGTGCGAAACCCGTAATCGGCAACGAACCGTTTGCCGTCTTGCTGGCCGACGACCTGATCTGGAACAAGGGCCACGGCGCACTGAGGCAAATGGCCGACTGCGCCGAACGTGAAAATGCCAGCGTCATTGCCGTGCAGGATGTCCCCCGCGAGCAAACCGGCAGTTACGGTATCGTCGCAACCGAAAATTTCAATAACAGGCAGGGCGTGATTTCCGCGATCGTCGAAAAACCCAAACCCGAAGTTGCTCCAAGCAATCTTGCCGTCGTGGGCCGTTATGTCTTGAGCGGCCGCATTTTCGATTTGCTGGAAAAAACGAAGCCCGGCGCAGGCGGTGAAATACAGTTGACCGATGCCATCGCGGCATTGTTGAAAGAAGAAAAAGCGCTGGCCTATCGTTTTGAAGGCCGCCGTTTCGATTGCGGCAGCCGGATCGGCTTGATCGAAGCAACGATTCAATATGCACTTGACCATGAAGATCTGGCAGACGCCGCACGGCAATACATGACGCAGGCTTTGAAGAACTCGTAATCGCCATGGTTCGGGACGGCTTGCAAAGTTACTACGCTGCCACGGCAAACTCGTCGTCTGTCCGTCAGGGCTTGTCCGAAAAAAAATCCTGCCGGGTATGCATCATCGGCGGCGGTTTTGCCGGTATCAATACAGCATTGGGGCTGGCCGAACGGGGCGTGAAAGATGTCGTGCTTTGCGAAGCTAAAGAACTGGCGTACGGCGCATCGGGTAGAAATGGCGGTTTTGTGTTCGCTGGATTTTCCCGCGGTCCGGAAAGCCTGCTGAAAGATCTGGGCCCGCAGGCTGCGAGGCAACTTTACCTGGGCACGGTCGAAGCGGTTGACCTGATCCGGCGTCGCATCGATCAATACAAAATCGATTGCCAGCATACCGATGCCGGTGTGTACTGGGCGAACTGGTTTCGTGATCAAAGCCTGTTGAAGAATTTCCAGAAACTACTTTCGGAAAATTTCGATACCCGTTGGGACTTCGTGCCGCAATCCGAATTGAAAAAAATTATCCATACCGATCGTTACAAAGATGCGTTGTACGAAAAAAATTCACTGCATTTCCATCCCTTGAATTACGCGTTGGGTATCGCCGGGGAAGCCGAAGCCCGCGGTGTCGAGATATACGAGAACACGCCGGCCATTCATTTGCAAAAACACGATAATGGCTGGCTGGTAAAAACACCGAACGCAGAAATCGAAGCCGAGCAGGTGGTTCTCGCCTGCGGCGGCTATCTTGCGAATCTGTACCCGAAAATCGACGCGTCGGTTTTGCCGATCGCCACTTACGTGATGGTGACCGAGCCGCTGGGCGACCGCATGCAGGAGATTCTGCATACCAAAGCCGCGATTTACGACACCCGGTTCGCTTTCGATTATTACCGGCCATTGCCTGATTCACGCCTTCTTTGGGGCGGACGGATTTCGATTCTTGATCGCTCACCGGAAGCGGTCAAAAGACTTTTGCATCGGGATATGATGAAAGTTTTTCCGCAACTGAACGATGTAAAAATCGACTATGCCTGGTCGGGTTTGATGAGTTACTCCCGTCACGAAATGCCACAGATTGCCGAGATAGAGAAGGGCCTCTGGTGCGGACAGGCCTTCGGTGGCCACGGAGTCGCACCGACGACGTTTGCCGGTGAATTGCTGGCGTCGGCGATAGCAGAGGGGGACAAGCGCTGGCAAAGCCTGTCTTCCTATGGGCTGGTGTCAACCATGAAGCCTGCCGGTTTTGTCGGCGCCCAGCTAACCTACTGGTGGCTGCAGGCCAGGGATAGCTGGAAGGATCGAATGGAGGCTTAGGTGCTTGCAGCCCGGGAAATGCCTGCACTACCTATGCTCGACGTCCCACAGCACGACCAAAATTCGTTATGCTCAGTAGCCAGTACGGAGTCCCATAATGTCAGCAATGCTTGCCCCAGAACTCAATGAAAGCCTGCATTGGCTTAACAGCGACAAGCAGAGCATTGCAGGTCAGCGTGGCCGGATATTGGCACTGGTCTTCTGGAATGCCAGTTCGGTTTATTCGCAGAATTTGATCGATGGTTTGGCACGTATCAAAGCCAAGCACCCGGTAGGACTGGCCGTTCTGGGAATTCATCTTCCGAAATTCGATAATGAAGTGGACGATCGGGTCGTGATGAAAGCCGTCAATCGGCAACGCATCAATTTTCCCATTGCCAATGACCGCGGCTGGATAACCTGGCAACACTTCGGCATTACCCGCTGGCCATCGGTTGCCTTGATCGACGGCGAAGGTGTCGTACGCGAAATCGTTGCCGGCGACGATCAAATCGACATACTCGAGAAAATGATCGGCGAATTGATTCATGAATCTTCCACTAGCCAATCCATGCTTGAGCATGCGTTTCGCGCAAAAAACGCCGAAGAACGCACGCCTTTGTCTTTTCCGTCCGGCATTGCGGTTACCGATTCGCATTTATACATAGCCGATACGGCACACCATCGGGTTCTGGAATGCACCCATCAGGGCCGCATACTTCGGGAGTTCGGCAACGGGCATCCCGACTTGAATGACGGGCCGGCAAACGAAGCGGCATTCAATGCACCCAGAGGCCTTTGCCTCGTTAGGGAAACCCTGTACATCGCTGATACCGGCAACCATGCACTGCGGCGAATCAATCTGATCAGCGGCGACGTGGCGACCGTGCTCGGCACCGGCAAAGCGGGGCAACCGAGGGAAGGCGTGTCGAAACATTCGTCTGAAAACAGCCTCAACATGCCCTGGGGTTTAAGCGGAAGCAACGACAAACTTTATATCGCGATGGCCGGTTGCAACCAGATATGGGAATACGAGCTAGGCAATGCCCGATTGCGATTCATCGCGGGTACCGGCGATTTGGGTATTGCCGATGGGCCTGGTCGCAATGCCTTGTTCGCGCAGCCGTCCGGTGTTGCGCTGGTACAACAAAGCCTTTACGTGGTCGACTCCGCGACATCGTCCGTTCGTGCCATCCAATTGCAGCAAAACACGGTGCAAACACTCGTCGGCCAGGGGCTGTATGAATTTGGTGACCAGGACGGTGAACGTCGCGATGCCCGACTGCAGTTCCCACAGGCGATTGCGCTTGATCCCAATTCTCCCGTGCTCTGGATTGCCGATACCTACAACGGAAGCCTTCGCAAATTGCGGCTTGGCGGCGGCGGCATGAGCACCCAGCATCTCCCGCAAAGCTTGAATGAACCCGCCGCACTCGCGATAGGAGCGGGAGCATTATGGATTGCCGATGCCGGTGCGCATGAAATATTGCGCTACGACCTGGGGTCGGAACTGCTGGTGCGCCTGCCGATTGGTGAATGAATGTAGCCCGGGTCTTCGCTTTATCTGACTCGGGAGCGAATCTGCGGATCAATCATGCGAAAATACGCGCATGATCGATGCATCTTCACAGCCCGTTTTCGATGGCAAGGCCTTCGTCAAGGACCTCACTACCGCGCCTGGCGTTTATCGAATGTATGCCGCCGACGACAGCGTTTTATATGTCGGCAAAGCGCTCTCGCTGAAAAAGCGCGTCACCAGTTATTTCCTTAGTACGGTTTCTTCGACCCGCATCGCGTTGATGATCAAGCAGATTGCGCGGATGGAAATTACCGTCACGCGTACCGAAAGCGAAGCACTGATTCTCGAGAACCAGCTGATCAAATCGTTGCGGCCGCGCTACAACGTATTGCTGCGCGACGACAAGAGTTATCCCTACATACTGATCACCGACGAGACCTGGCCGCGGTTGGCGTTCCATCGCGGTCCGCGGGCGGTACCGGGTCGTTATTTCGGCCCGTACCCAAGTGCTTCCGCCGTCACCAGTACGCTGGATTTGATGCAGAAGATTTTCAAGCTCCGCAATTGCGAAGACAGTGTTTTCCGAAATCGTTCGCGGCCATGCCTGCAGCATCAGATCGGTCGATGTACCGCACCCTGCGTGGGTTTGATTGCGCCCCGCGATTACGATGCCGACACGAAGCGCGCCACCTTGTTTCTTGATGGACGCAGTGGCGAGGTGGTGGACGATTTGACGCGTTCGATGGAAGCGGCCAGCGCGAGTCTGCAATTCGAACTCGCAGCGTATTTGCGCGATCAGGTCGCCGGCATACGGCGCATCCAGGCCAAGCAATACATTGAAGGCGAACAGGCCGACATGGACGTGCTGGCGTGCGCCATGGAGCAGGGTACGGCCTGTGTACTGCTGCTTGCGTTCCGCAGCGGCATGAATCTCGGAACGCGTTCGTTTTTCCCGAAGACCAATGGCGTCGATAATGCCGGCGAAGTGTTGGACGCGTTCGTTAGCCAGTATTATTTCGAACAGCGTCCGCCGCGTGAAATCATTTTGAGTCACGAGATCGAAGACGCGGAATTGCTTGAGAAAGTGCTGACCTCACAAGCGGGCAGGAAGGTGGAAATCAAAACCTCGGTGCGCGCCGACCGTGCGCGTTATCTCGAAATGGCCGTCAGCAATGCGGTGCTGGCGCTGAGTACCGAAATCACCAGCAATGTCGCGCAACGCAAGCGACTGGAAGCCTTGCAGGAAATGCTCGGCATGGAGCACGTGCCGCAACGCATGGAATGTTTCGATATTAGCCACACGCAAGGCGAAGCGACGGTGGCGTCCTGCGTCGTGTTCAATCAGGAAGGCGCAATTCGCAGCCAGTATCGCCGTTTCAACATCGACGGCATCACACCCGGCGATGACTATGCAGCGATGCACCAGGCACTCACGCGTCGTTTCAAGCGAGCGGTCGAAGAAGGGGTTTTGCCGGATGTTTTGTTCATCGATGGTGGCGAAGGCCAGCTCACCCAGGCACGGGGTGTTTTAAGAGAACTGGGTGTTAGTGAAGTCATTCTGGTCGGCGTGGCGAAAGGCGTTGAACGCAGAGCGGGCGATGAACAAATCATCCTGCCCGATGGTCGTGTGCTTCGACCCGGAGCGCATTCGCCGGCATTGCAATGGATTCAGCAAATACGCGACGAGGCACATCGTTTCGCGATTACCGGGCATCGCGGGCGGCGCCAGAAAAAACGCGATGTGTCGAAGCTTGAAGATATTCCCGGTATCGGTCCGCGCCGGCGTTCCGCCTTGTTGAAACACTTTGGCGGCCTGGCCGCTCTTAAAGAGGCGGGCAGCGAAGAAATTGCGCGTGTAGCCGGCGTGAACGAAGCCATGGCCGCGCGTATTTATGCCTCGCTACATGGGTTAGAATCAAAGGCGAACTCGCCCGAGTTGCCACAGGAACCCCAGTGAATTTAACCCTCCCGACCATGCTGACACTGTTTCGCATCGTATTGGTGCCGGTATTGGTATTGGTGTTTTACTGGCAGCATCCGTGGAGCAATATCCTGGCCTGTGCCGTATTCGTGCTAGGTGCTTTGACCGACTGGCTGGATGGCTGGATTGCCCGCCGCTACGACATGTATTCGGCCTTCGGCGCCTTTCTCGATCCTGTCGCCGATAAGTTGGCGGTCGCCTTTGCCTTGTTCCTTGTTACCCAAAAGCATCACACCGCATGGATAGCGATTTTGAGCGCCATTATCGTGGGTCGCGAAATCACCATTTCCGCATTGCGTGAATGGATGGCGCAAATGGGTGCGCACGGTTTGGTAAAAGTCGCAGCACTCGGCAAGATAAAAACCATCGTGCAAATGGTCGCCATCAGTTTCGTTTTGTTTTACGAAGACCTGTTTGGAATTCCGATTTTCAGAATCGGTGAATGGCTGCTCGCCATTGCCGCAGCGCTCACACTTTGGTCGGGTTTTGATTATATGCGTGCCGCATGGCCGACCATGCGCAAGGGCTGAAAGCTTGAATTGAAGCGCTCTTGAGAACTTTTTGCAAAAAAGGTGTTGACACAAAAGCGCAAATCCATAAGAATATGCGTTCTCCGCGG
>CAZPCE010000079.1:0-10853 GCA_964584915.1 uncultured Arenimonas sp.
GTTGCACCGTTGCAACTTTCTGCACAAGCGGCGACGGAAGAATTCGAGAAAACCGGATTGTTTACCGGCAAATTCGAGCCGAACGACGAATTCAAGAAGGCTAAAGCGGACTACGACAAATGGGCCGAAGAAAGTGGCGATGGCGACACCCTTGATATCAAGTTCGTCCCTGCACGGCTCAGACCTTATATGTATCGTGACCCGCTATACGGCTATTACAGCTTTGTCAGTCCAAACCGCCTAACCATCGTCATTGACGAACTCCGCGATGACAAACGCCCCATTAACGGCACCTGGAAGCCGGTTCAAGAAGGCTTGCACCTTGTCGGCAGTGAACCGGGTGATGAAGCCGATGATGGCAGCTTCAACATGACGCTGAACTCGGCAGGCCTCTTTGGCAGCTGGACTGCAAAGAACGGCAAGGTTACGCCAAAAACATTCAATCTCGTTAAAACAAAATTCGAATACGACCCCGAACTGGCCCAGGATGAAAAGACCGATGACTTCGTCTCGCTAGGCGAAAGCGACTTCGGAAAAAATCCGTCGGTCGACAAATTGATAAGCAAAGACGTCGAAAACCTGACTCAACCGCAAATTCGCGTCATTCGCAATCTGGTGTTCGCGCGACACGGTTACTCTTTCAAGGGCAAGGATTTGCGCCTGATGTTTGAATCCTATGCCTGGTATACACCGGTCACCAACGACGTCAAAGACGAGCTTACCGAAATCGAGAAGGCCAATATCGCACTGCTCAACCGCTATGAAAAATATGCGGACAAACATTACGATGAATTTGGCCGTTGATCACCGCAAGCGGTTCACGTTTAAATCTGACCCGGAATAGCGCGTAAATCCGATACTGCCGGTTTATCAATACGCACCCAATCACAAGGCCATGCATGCAATACGCAATGCCGGCATGGCTTTGTTACAGTAATGCCCATGCGAACAACCCACCAATCCACGTCGTGGCGTGCAGCGCTCGCCATGATCGCCATCACGCTTCTTGCCGGCTGCGACAATAACGAACCCGCCCCGGAAGAAATACGCGCACAACTCACGCGATTGATTCCCGTCTCGGTAAAAGACCGGGCCGGATGGGCAGCCGACATCCAATATGCGTTCGCGGCCTTGAAGATCGAAGCCTCGCCGGAAAACATGTGTTCGGTATTGGCCGTGACCGAACAGGAATCCACCTATAACGCCAACCCAAGCGTGCCGAACCTCGGGCCGATTGCACTGAAGGAAATCGAAGCACGGGCAACGCGTTATCACATACCTGTTTTTGCCGTGCATGGTGCCTTGCAACTCGACTCGCCAAATGGCGATACCTGGGAGACCCGTATCAATGCCGCGAAGACCGAGAAGGAATTAAGCGATCTGTTCGAGGAAATGATCGCATCGGTTCCAATGGGCAAACGCCTGCTCGCGCGTGCCAATCCGGTGCATACCGGCGGCCCGATGCAAGTCAGCATCGCATTCGCCGAAGCGCATGCGCGCAAGCATTCCTATCCCTACGAAACCGATGCTTCGATACGCCATGAAGTGTTTACCCGACGCGGCGGCATGTATTTCGGCATGGCGCACTTGCTGGATTACCAGACGTCATACGATAAAAAAGTATTCCGCTTCGCCGATTACAACGCCGGCCATTACGCCAGCCGGAATGCCGCCTTCCAGAATGCCGTATCGATCGTAACCGGTATTCCGTTGGACCTTGACGGCGATTTGATCCGCTATAAAAAAGACAAGCGCAAAGGCAGCGTCAGCGAAACCGAATCCGCCGTCCGCAGCATGGGGCCACAACTTCAAATGAGTGACGATCAAATTCATGAAGCTTTGTTATCGTCAGGAACAAAGAGCTTTGAAGACAGCGAACTGTACACCCGCGTCTTCGCCATTGCCGACAAACGCAACGGCAAACCACTGCCGCATGCAACGCTCCCGCGCATACGCCTGAACAGCCCGAAGATCACCCGCAAGCTCACTACCGAATGGTTCGCCAATCGCGTGAACCAGCGTTATCGAAAATGCATGGCGCGTGTTGAATAATTTCCGGAACAACTGACAACCAGCGTCTTCCGAGCGAAAGCCCAGGCCCGGAAGTGAACACGGAGCGAATCGGCGATTATTCTTTTCGCCCCCTGCTGATGAACGTCTGCCTTCCCGGCGTTAGCCCCGATACTTGCATCAAACAGGCGTTAGGCGTAGAAAAGTAATTTCCAAAATCGTGGTTGGTGCGACCTATGAGACGTCCGCTGCTTATCATATTGGTGGGGGTTATCGGCATTGGTGGGCTTCTGTATTGCCGGGACAATCCGGAAGTATTGTCATTTGTCATGCCGGTTTCGGCACCCGAAATAACCCAGGCCATGCCCGCCTCTTCTCCGACCGAGCCCACATCCACGACTGCCGCCTTGCCGCCGCCCGAAATGGCAGCGCCGGACCCCGCTCCCGATGTCATTCCCGGCGCGACCTTATTGAACGGTCTTGGCGAATATCATTTTCCGATCAGCAGCAATTCTCTTGAAGTACGAAAATGGTTTGATCAGGGGCTGATGCTGACCTACGGTTTCAATCACGATGCGGCCGAGCGCTCTTTCATCAAGGCAACCGAACTCGATCCCGAATGCGCCATGTGCTGGTGGGGCGCGGCGCTGGTGCTCGGGCCACACGTTAATTCCGGCATGGACCCTGCCAACAACGCGAACGCCTGGGCACGGCTGCAAAAAGCAGTAGCGCTGTCACCGAAAACAACGCCGCGCGAACAAGCGTTCATCAAGGCATTGGCGGCGCGCTATGCGGAAAACCCGCCTGAAAATCGAAAGGCACTGGATATCGCCTACGCCAATGCCACCGGCAAACTGGCCGAAGAATTCCCCGAAGATCCCGATGCCGCCACTTTCCATGCCGAAGCCTTGATGGATTTGCAGCCCTGGGATTATTACGACAATAAATTGCGCCCGAAGGGCAACACCAAAAAAATCGTGTCCACGCTGGAATGGGTGATCAAGCAATTTCCCGACCACGCCGGCGCCCTGCATTTGTATGTGCATGCGGTGGAAGCTTCTTCCGACCCGGCCAGGGGCGTTGAAGCCGCCGATCATCTGCGGACCCTGATTCCCGCCTCCGGCCATCTGGTGCATATGCCGGCGCATATCTATTCGCGTGTCGGCCGCTGGCACGATGCCGTGCTCGCCAATCAGGCGGCGATCAAGGCTGATGATGAGTATCTGGCCATCTGCCGTAGTAATGTCAAAGGCTTGTATCCACTGGGCTATGTGCCGCACAACCATCACTTCCTGTGGTTTGCCGCCAGCATGGAAGGTGCGAGTGCGGTGGCAAAGCAGGCTGCCGAAAAAACGGCGGAAAAAACCAACATTCCCGATCTAATGCGGCAGCCTGGCTTTGCCGGATTACAGCATTACTGGATGACGCCGTGGTTTGACCGTGTGCGCTTTGGACGCTGGCATGAAATTGTTGGCCAGCCCAATCCCGCACCCGATCTTACCTACGTCACCGCCATCTGGCATTACGCACAAGGCATGGCCGCCGTGCAGGAATACAGAGTCGACGATGCCATGACGCACTTGCAGGCACTCAAGAAATTGGCCGCCGATCCGCAAATGGAAAAAATGATGGTATGGGACCGCTACCCGATATCGCATGCCGTCAATATTGCCGAACTCACATTGCGCGGCGAAATTGCCGCGTTCAACGGCAACAAGCCTGGAGCTATCGCCGCATTGCAGAAAGCCGTCGTGATCGAGGACAAGATTCCCTACGATGAACCACCGGGCTGGCACTCGCCTACCCGACAAACTCTCGGTCAGTTTCTGCTCGATTTCGGAAAAGCCGCCGAAGCCGAAAAAATGTATCGCGAAGATCTGGCTCGCAATCCCGAAAACGGCTGGTCGCTATTCGGCCTGTCGCAAGCCTTGCGTGCACAAAGGCGCTCCGCCGAGGCCGATGAAGTGGATAAACGTTTTGATATCGCATGGAAAAATGCCGATGTCACCTTGGTGGCATCACGATTCTAAATTCCGTAGGAGGGCCCTTGGGCCCGACAAGTCCCGACAGATTCGCCAGGGCGACGAACGTTTAAATTTCAATAAAAATTTGTTTTCAGGCTGGGCATCACTTATCCGCATGCTCATCATCAAGATTGGCGCCCACGCCCAGCCCCAAACCCATTCCCATGCCACCACCGGCAGCAGCACCACCGCCTCCGCCACTTTTGCCACCGCCACGTGCATCGTCCTTGCCGCCGCCTTCCCTGCCTTTTCCTCCCGCACTGCTGCCGGGACGGCTCGGCCCTTGTTTCAATAATGAAGTTCCCACGGGAACAGGCTCGAGATCGAGTACGCTGCGGATGAAATCACGCAACGACACCACCAGCTCTGTCGTCTCGACGCTACGGCCGGCCACCAGCTCATTCACCGCATTGGTAGCGAGGCGCACCTGTTCTTCTGTGCCGAGCAACAGAATATCGGACAGTGCCGCTTCCACCGCATCGCGTATCCGGCGCGTACGATCGCTGCTGGCAGTTTCAAGTTCGGCATTTTCGGATTGGCGCAGATCACGTAAATGGGTCGGGTCCACCAACAGGTTGCCGGTAAACGAACCGCCCAGCGTTTTGTAGGCCGCAATCAAAATCCGCAAACGTTCATTGACCTGCCGATTCTCTCGTTCCCGTTTTTGCTGGATCGTCTGCATCAAGACTAGTCGAATGCCGACACCAATCAAGGTCACCAGCCCAAGGCTGATAAACGTCGTCAGAATCGTGGACCAGGAACGCTAATCAATTGAATGTGCACAAACGCACCAAAACCACTCAATCGATATCGCTCAAAAATATCGTAGCCCGGGTCATGGCTCCACCTGACTCGCGGCATCCACAAAAATTACCATTGGGTGAGCGTATCGCACACCGTCATATCCAACATCGGGAAGAAGCTGTGCGGTTCGCGTAGCTTATCGGAGCCTAGAGATCTATCCAACTTACGTTGCAGGCTTCCCGGGTCAGATGGAGCCATGACCCGGGCCACCTAGCAAGGATTCATACATATCCAGTGATTCAAATGGAAAGCAAACTGAGCCAATTTTTGTTGCCCGCATTCTCAGCTTGCGGTAGACGCCCAAACTTTACTCTGCATGCCCGCACAATCAATGCGTTAAACACTGAAATCACTCACCCGCCTCCCTCTCTGCCTCTTCCAAATCTTCCAAGGCATCCAGCAATGCCTGCCGCTGTTTTGCAAGACTGGTTTGTTCGGTGGTGAGGCTGGTTTCCTGCTTCACTATGTTCACGCGTGCTGTGAGCAGGTCGGAAACCGTGCCCATCACGCCGGTCACGATTTTTGCCGGTAGACCGGCGACGACCAGTGCGGGGCTTGGTTTTTTGGTGTCGACACTCACCAGCATGCCGTTGGTAAAACCCAGCACGGCGGTGTTCGTGACGAAGGACGTGGCCTTGAGTTCCAGTACTTCGGCGGGCGCGCCGTTGGGTACCTGCAACATGACGTCGGAGACCAGGTGCGTGGTGGATTCGGATACCTGGATCACGATCGGAATTTCGCGTCGATAGACGATACCTTCCATCAGGTTGTCGGTGATGTGCCCTGAATGATTGGCTGCCGGACTTTCAGTGGTTTTCTTGGCGAACTTGAAATCAAACGTTTTTGCGGCACCCTTTGCCGTCTTGCAAGGTACCCTTGCCGAATTGTTCAGCGACACGCCGAGCGCGGTCCAGTCGGCATCGCTGGCCGGGTCGACGATGAATTCAAGCACCAGTGGTACATAGGCATATTCGTCGCAATCGTTCGACTTGGTAAGGTTTTCGAAATACTTGTTGTCCTCGGTCAGCGAAGGTTTGTATATAGAGGCAATGGACTGCGCGAGTGCAATCAGGATTTCGTCGCTCTGGTCGTCGAGCGTGGCGTTGACGGTATTGAGCAAGCCGCCGGAGGTGGTGGTGATCTTGAAATCGTCGCTGCGCAGCTTGCTGTCCTGCGGCTGCAGAATGTAGCGGCGGCCGGTGTCGGGCACCGGGTCGAGCAATTGTATTTTCAGCGCATCCACCCAGCCATTATTGAGCTTGGCCTTGGCCATGGATTTGGCCGCAGCTTCGGCCTGTGCATGGGTTTCGGTGGCGGCGGCAAGCGCGGTAGTGGCAGCGGTAAATTCGATCCGGGCCTTGACCAATTCGGCCTTCGCGGTCACCAGCGGCGCATCGGCTTTTTCCAGGCCGTCGGCGATGTAGGCCTCCACCAATTCTTTTGACGCGGCAGCGGCTTTCTTTGCCGTGGCTTCGCGCGTCTTGGCGGCCTTCAATGCGGCAAGAGCGGTTGCCAATGCTTCGTCCGCCTTGTCATCGGCCTTTTGACGGGTAAACGTGACCTTGGCATAGCGCATGGGCAAGTAGTAGGCGATACCACTGGCTTTGTACGATGCGGCTTTCCTGTCTTGCGCGCTTGTTGTTGCCGGCTTTTGCTGCTGCTTGTCATTCAACGCCATTGAAGTGGTTCTAACACCGGACGTGGTGCAACCCACCAATAAAACCAGAACAACAGACACGACTCCCCGTATACGACGCATGGCACTCCCCTTAGTGATGGTCACTCATTGGGTTACGAGTTTAGTGCCAATAGACGGACAGAATCAGTGCTCGGAACGCGTCTTGAAGATAGCTATGTGATGAAAAGCTTACGGTTACCTGACGGCTACCTCAGGCGGCAAGTTTTTGTTCGGTTTGCCGTATCTGGTCTTCGGTCATCAGCCGCATGCCGTTGTCGTAGTTACGCCGGGCAAGCTTGCGTGCCTTTGCCAATGAGGCATTTGCACGGGTGTTGTCGTTTTCCAGCAATGCCAGCTCTGCTTCAATCAATGCGCGGCGCGATGGATCCACAAGACCGCCGCTGCTTTTTTTCATCCAGTTACGAGCTTCTTCCAGTCGACCTTGCAATGTGTGGTGCAGGCAGATTTCAAGCGTCATGGATTGGCGAAAGCCTTGCGGATATTGCTCGATATGCTCCGCAATCCATTCGATGTATGGACCAGCTCTTTCCAATTCACCGCGATCAAATGCCGATATGTAGGCGTAGTAACGCGCAATCACCTGACGCATGGGGTCGAGGCTTTCATAACCCAGAATACGTTCGATAGTGGCTTGATCCAGATCGCGTGGACGCACGCCGGCCATGCTTTGCATCATCAGATTGATGATGGTCTGGCGTTCTTCCACGGCACGGCCGCCGCGCATGAGTTCAAGCAATTGCATGCCGTCGCTCATGAAGCCACCGGCACGAAATGGCAGCGCCGTGACAAGAAATATAAGGAACGAGAATCCACCAACGAAATGAAAATAGAAAGCCGGCTTTCCCGACAAAAGCAAACCCACGGCTATGCAAACGATTGCGAGCACCAGACTTGCGAGCGGGCCGCCGATCGCCAGCCGCTTCATTTGCGGTGCGAATTCGCGATCGGGGTCCGGCAGGGCTGCTGCCATGCCGCCAAAACTTCCCAGATTGAAAACGAGACTGAAACGAATGCCGTCCGGGCTTTGCATCCATTGGAAAGGCCCGACGACAAATAGCAGAAACTTCATTCCGCGACTGAAAGCTCCCATTAAATGCCCCAGCTCGTGAATAGCGAGTACGAGCATGATCAACAGAAGCATGGCGATCGCATCAAACCCGTTGAATGCCGGCAAGGATTGTTTGAGCCCGGGCACCTTGAAAATGAAATAGGAAATGCTGTAACCGCTCAGTGCCGAAAGCAACATGACGAGGGCAAACCAGGCGGCACCTTTTTTGCCGGATTTCGCTTTTGAGTCGGACATTGACAGAAGCTCGCCGTTGAAAATGATGCAGCGAGCATAGGCCTTACGAAATTCACTCACACGTGAATAAAGTCACGTGAAAAATTCATGACAGATTTATTGATGCGCATCAGCGCATCCCGTGCATTATTGTTTTCCGGCTTGCAACTGTTGCTGCACTTGTTCGACCAACTTCATCACGCTTGGGTTGCTGCGGTCCGCGGTATCAAGGAATTTTTGCATGGCTTCGTTTACACCGGGCTTGTTCAACACGCGCAATACGCCAGAGGTAAACAGCCAGCCCTGTGCATATTCCGGAAATTCCTTGTTGAGGAGTTGCACTTGCACCAACGCTTTATCGGGCTGTTTGCTCCGCATATAGGTCGTGCTGATTTCATACAGCGATTCCCGACGATAGCTCGGGTCCTTCATCGTCACAAGATAATTCGTTTCTGCGTTCTGGAAGTCACCTGACAGCAGCGAAGCCTTGGCAAGCTGAAATCTGGCAAAGTTATCTTCAGGTTTCTTTTCGACGGCCAACTTGAGATATCTAGCAGCCCATTCTGCGTGCCGGCTTTCGTTCAGGATAAGCCAGCCCCTGACGGTGTTGAAATACGAGTCGTCTTCTTCCGCCTCGAAACGCGAAGCTAACAGCAGATACATCAGCGTTTCAGTTCGGTTGCTTGTTTCTATCTTCTGCATTGCCTTGGACAGATCGCGATACAAAACCGGAAGCGTCGAAAATTGCGTTGCCGGTTTTAGCAGCTCGATCATTTCGGCATATTTGTTATCGCGAAATAATATATCGCTCGCATCTGCGGACGATGCAACCATGCTGTTTGCAAGCAACGGACGTTGCCCGGTGTATGGGGCAATCTCCTCCGACAACTTGGCCATCGCTTCATAACTGCCGCCCCAGCGTGGCGTCAGCGATGCCATTTCGAAATTGATTGCCACACTGCAGAGCGGATCGATCTTTTTGGCGTTGCGAATTGCGTTACGACGCAGATCGAGACGTGAATCCATCGTACCCATGCTGATCAATGCGCTGTATGACGGCATAAGACGCGGCTCGATTTTCAGGGCGCGCTGAAATAGCTCTTCGGCAAGTGTGACGAATTTGCCCATCCGGTCGACGTTTTCATCCGGGGTGTCAGCTGCCCATTTGACTCCGCGGGCGGCACGCGCCATTTCGCGGAAATAGTAGGCCCGAGCCGTCAATGCGTAAGGGCTGTTGGGAGCCTTTTCCAGCCATTGGCTGGTGAATGCATCCGACTTGCTTGAATTGTCGAAATCGTAAAAATCCGCGTGTATGACTTCGCTGAAATTTTCCTTGCTGAAATGACGTTCCAGATCCGCGGCATAAAGGGCATCGAGCTTGTCTAACTCTCCGGCATCGAATAACTGCTTCGCTGTGGCAAACCTGATGCGCGGGCCATAGGAAAAATCGCAATGAGCTTTCGCCAATCCCTGCGGCCATTTGTTGCCGGGCAAATCCGGAAACGCGAGACAACGCGCCAATGGGTCCGCGATTTTATCTGCAGCTTCCGCCTTGATCATGAACTCGCGGATTTCCTGCGTGGCGTTGGAAAATGGCGTGTAATTACCGCCTGGCGTTTGGGCGCTTGCATCAGTGCTGGCCAAAACGAAAAGAACAAAAAGCGCGAGACATTTTTCGCCGAACATGTGCGATACCGTCATTCAATGCTACTCCTGGAAATGTCTACAAGGCTTCAAACTATTGTTTGCATTGCTGCGAACGGGTACTCAAATTCGCGCCACCTGGGCAGCGGCGGCGCAACTCGTTCGTCAACTCTTTCCTCAGACGATCATTGGCTTCCAGCCGGGAATGGTAAGTATTGTGCGCACGTTCCAGACCTGCGGTATCGGTTGGTGACAAGGCTTTCACATTTTTATCGTGCTCTGCAGACAAACCCTGCATTTCACTATTGGCCTTCACGATGGCGGCGTACAACTGCGCCAGTGTCATCCTGCCGAGGTTCGCCGGTGGCGAAACGGGCAACGTAGCGCGAGCTTGGGCTACCGCATTTCCGGGACTGACCACGGCTGCCGGTTTGGCCAGCGCATTTCCAACAGGCGGGACAGTCGGCGTACTCGCATTGGCCGCAGTGCCGCTGTTTTCCACCATTTTTCCATCGCAAGGCAAGCCTTGATAAACGGTCGAATTACCCACTTTGCACTTGAAAACCTCCGCCATCGCGACATTTGGCTGCAACGACATAACCCCGAAAAGCATGATCGCCGTGAGCGACCGTGCAGCCATGGTGCGGAGTTGCGATTTATCCGGAGATTTACAGGTTGTCATTAGCTGGTTATCTAAAAGGGTTTGAAGAGCCTCACGCATCATACCCCTCACACTGGCACGAGGGGATGGATTTTATTCAGCACAGAATCATCTGCTCCACAGTCATTACTCCTTCCGGCAACGATTAAATCTCCTACAGCCTACGCCATTCAAGGTTTTTCGACATCGTGCTATAAGATCGCCATGGCCAAAAAACGAACCGTTGAAGAGCCGCATTGGGCGCCACTGCCTCGTCAGCAGATAAGCGTGCCGCAAACGGTTGTGATCATTACCAGGAACCTGATTCCCTTGGTATGCGTGCTGTTCTTTGGCGGCTCTGCCCTTGAATTCCTGCTGCTTAGCGTATTCAGCCTGGCCATCACGATTGCCTGCATCGGCGTGACCGGAGTTGCGGTTTCAACGAAGATCGAAGAAGCGGACGCAGGCATGGAAAATGCTTTCACCAGATGGCTCTTGTTGGTTTTTGTAGGCTTATTTATCAGCCTTTTGCTGACGGTATTATTTGGCTGGGTAATCGCCTTGTTCGCTTCCTTCGGCAAAAACGGAATATTCACCCCGACCCTGCTTTGGTCGGCGTTGGCGATAGCGGTGTCTGCGCTGGGCGATCTATATCGCCAATACAATGCCGACCGGCACTCAGGCCTCGGCGAAACGCTACGCAAGCAACGCGATCAACCGATTGTTTTGGCACACGTACTGAGTGCAGGG
>CAZPCE010000080.1:0-10846 GCA_964584915.1 uncultured Arenimonas sp.
TGGATCAGCGTGTCGTTCACGCAAACACTACCGGCGATAATCGTGTCCAGCGTTTTATCCAGGCGCGCATTGTCGCGATCGAATGGATAGAACGCCAACGGACGATCACGCTGCAAAATATAGTCGAGCGCTTGTTGATGGGTGTCGTAACTTTTCAGCGGCAACAACGGTCCGAAAATTTCCTGCTGCATCACCAGTGAATCATCGGGTGGATCGAGCAACACGGTGGACGGAATAATTTCCAGACCTTCCGGATTGGTTTCGCCTTCCGGAATGTATTGCTGAATCACCACACCGCGTTGGCGCGCGTCTTCCAGCCATTCACGCAGACGATTGGCCTGACGCGAATTCACCACGGCGGTGGCATCGGGATTATTGGCAATATTCGGATAGCGTTTTTTCACGGCAGCCAAGTACAGCTTCGCGAATTCGTCGCGTTTTTCGCGCGGCACCAACACATAATCCGGTGCGACGCAGGTTTGTCCGGCGTTGAAGCACTTGCCGGTCGCGATGCGTTCGGCCGCATGTTCCAGCGGGTAATCCGGTGCAATCAAGGCGGGCGATTTTCCGCCCAGCTCCAGCGTGACCGGCGTCAGGTTCGGCGCAGCGGCAGCCATCACATGACGACCGACGGCAGTCGATCCGGTAAACAGTAAATGATCGAACGGCAAGGAAGTGAATGCCGCGCCGACATCGGCATCGCCCTGCACCACAACGACTTCATCGGCACCGAACACTTCACTCAGCATTTTTTGCAGAAGCGCAGACAAACGCGGCGTGAATTCCGATGGTTTCAGCATCACGCGATTACCGGCGGCAATCGCGTTGATCAGCGGAATCACGGCCAATTGAAATGGGTAATTCCAGGGCGCCACGATACCGACCACACCAAGTGGCAAGAATCGCAATTCGCCGCTGGCGGGTTGGAAAGTCATGCCGATCGGACGCGATTTCGGTTTCATCCAGCGGCGCAGGTTTTTTTCGGCGTGCTTGATTTCGCCAAGCGTGACCATCACGTCGGCGACCATCGTTTCGACCGGCGAACGGCGGCCAAAGTCGGCATTGATCGCGGTGACGACTTCTTCCTTGTAGTGCTGCACGGCTTCGCCCAGACGCTTGAGTGAATACAGGCGTTCGCGCTGGTCGGGAATATGTTTGAGCTGCGCCGCGCGCAGGCGATCGAAGCTGGAGCGTAAGTCGGTCATGGCGGTCACTGTGTATTGGGGGTCTTTGCTGTCCATGGCCTAGTTTAGCGCTATCACAAGCCGGTAAACTGTGAAAAACCAGACAGGAATCGAAAATGCGAAATATTCGGGCTTTCCAGGGCATCAGCCCCATCATCGGCGAAGGCACTTATGTCGATGAAGCGGCCACCGTGATCGGCGATGTGGTGCTGGGTGACGATGTTTCGATCTGGCCCGGCACCGTGGTGCGCGGCGACGTCAATTACATCCGCATCGGTTCACGCACGAATGTGCAGGATGGCACGATTATCCACGTGACCCACGATGGCCCGTACGGAAAACCCGGCGGCTTCGCGACCGTGATCGGTGAAGACGTGACCATCGGCCATGCCGCCGTGATTCATGCCTGCGTGATCGAGGATGCCTGCCTGATCGGCATGGGCGCAACGATACTCGACGGCGCCGTCATCCGGAAAAACGGTTTCGTCGGTGCCGGTGCTGTTGTGCCACCGGGCAAAACGGTCGAAAGCGGCGAATTGTGGCTCGGCAATCCGGCCAAATGCGTTCGCAAACTCGGCGAAAAGGAAATCGAGCAGCTCTATTATTCGGCGCAGCATTACGTTCGTTTGAAAGACAAGTATCTGGCCGAACCGTAGGGCGGGCATCGCCCACCAACGTCAATTCAACATGCAGGAATGGTGGGCGTTGCCCACCCTGCTTCTACATTATCCATAGGGATTTTCGACTTCGCTTTTCGGAGCGACGGCTTGCTCCTTGCTGCAAATTGCCATCACCAGCAGGATCAATGCAATGGCATACGCCACTTGTGAAACGGCGCTGTAGCCCAACTGCAACACCCGGAAATTGCTGCCCGAATAATCAATGCCGCCGCTGCTTAAATAGGTACTGAAAGCAACGCCGGCCAGCGCGTCCAACAGCAACAAGGCCAGGCCCGATATGCCGTAGGTCTTCGTCTTGTTCGGCAGTACCCGTGTTTGCAGGATGGCGATGCCACCCAGGCACACCAGCAATGTCGGCACGATTCTCAGCATATTGCCCAGAAACGAGAGGATGAAGCTGTCATTGAACATGGGGTTCTCCTTGCAAAATTAACTTACAAAACCAACGTGTGAAATCCACTTGCGAAATCAACCGGGTTTATTGCGGTCTCGTCGCCAGTTCCAGCGCCTTCAGGAATGCCATTGCCTGCTCACGATTATCGCCGCACATGCTTTGCACTGGCCGCAGCCCGAGACAGACTTGCGGCCGTTCCGGTTTGCCGAAAATCAGGCATGAATTATCCTCGCCCAATTGTATGCAACGCACACCGGCGGGCTTGCCGTTTGGCATGCCGGGTATCGGCGATGAAATGGACGGGGCGATGCAGCAGGCACCGCAGCCGGGACGACAGCTCAGCATATCGAATATCCATCCGGACAAGCAGAAAACAATTGCCGCCATTGTAAGCCCGGGCGCCGGTTTCATTGGGAAATAACGGTGTTTTCCGCTACCATGCAGACACATATTCGGCAGAGTTTCCATGCACGTACCAGCACCGCAAACCCCATGGCATTCAAGAACACTTGCGGACCGGCACTCACGAATTATCGACACATCGATCCATAGTTCGCGCCCCGATCTTCATCTTCACGCGAAAACGGCCAAAGCGTGATGCTGGACACCACGCGTGACATACAAACGCCGGAAGGACTTGCGCTGACGCTGCATCCGGCAGGCCCTGTACCACGCGCATTGGCCTGGCTGCTGGATTTCATCATCCGCCTATTCTGCCTGGTTATCCTTGCGATCCCGCTGACCATTCTCGGCCAGGCAGGTTCGGGCATATTGATGATTGTCATGTTCCTGCTGTACTGGGCTTACCCGGTTTTATTCGAGGTTCTGCGCGACGGACAGACCATCGGCAAAAAAACCATGGGCCTGAAGGTCGTCAATCAAAACGGTACGCCGATTACCTGGGTTGCCTCGATTGGCCGCAATTTACTGCGGGTGGCCGACATGTTTCCGTTCTTTTACGGGTTTGGCCTGGCCAGCTGCCTGATCGATCCGCACTCGCGCCGCATTGGTGACCTGGTCGCCGGCAGCATCGTGGTGCATGTCGATCGCGTTACCGCTCGGCTGCCTTCGCCGCCGGTGCCGGCCGAAAATCTTGCGGTGCTGCTGAAACGCGAAGAACAGGGCGCGATCGTGAATTTTTCGGAGCGCGCACTTCACATGACGCACGAACGCCAATGCGAACTGGCCAATATCCTGAGCCCGGTCACGCATTTGCGCGGCGACGACAATGTCCGGAAGTTGCTCGGCGTTGCCAACGGCCTGCTGGGGCGAAAATGAAGCAGGAAGATTTCGTCGCCCAATACAGCGAGGAATGGGTGCTGTTCGAGCGCTGGTTGAATACCCGCAGCGATATCAGCGCGAAAGAACGCAAACCGCTCGCCAGCAACGACATCAGCGATTACGATTTTCCGGTCCGTTACCGCAGGTTGTGCCAACACCTGTCGATTGCGCAGCAGCGCGGCTACAGTCCGCTGATTACCGACAAACTCGAAGAACTGATGCAGCGCGGCCACCATGTGCTGTATCGCCCGCCCGCTCCACGCTGGCGTCGCGTGATCGATTTTTTCCTGATGGAGTTCCCCTGCATCCTGAGAAAGAACCACCGCTACTTCTGGGCCTCGGCTTTCTTGTTCTATGTGCCGCTGATTTCGATGATCGTGCTGATCCATTTCTATCCGGAACTGGTGCATTCGTTGCTGAGCGACGAACAAATTTCGCAAATGGAAAAAATGTACGATCCGGCGACGAAATTCGACAGCCTCGGCCGCACCAGCGGCACCGATTTGCAAATGTTCGGTTTTTACATCTGGAACAACGTCAGCATTGGTTTTCGCACGTTTGCCAGCGGTTTTTTTGTCGGCGTCGGCTCGATTCTGGTGCTGTTGTTCAACGGCATTTCGATTGGCGCGGTTGCCGGCCACCTGACCGTTATCGGTTCGGGCGAACCGTTCTGGCGTTTCGTGGTCGGCCACTCCGGGCCCGAACTCACCGCGATCGTGATTTCCGGTGCAGCCGGTTTGCGAATCGGCATGGCGATCGTCGCGCCCGGACGGAAGAAACGCGTTGACGCGCTGATCGAAGCCGGTGTCGAAGGCGTCAAACTGGCGATGGGTATTTTTGCGATGCTGGTATTCGCCGCTTTCATCGAAGCGTATTGGTCGTCGATTGTCTGGATGCCCGACGTCGTGAAATACAGCGTCGGCGGATTGATCTGGTGTTTGATCATTGCCTGGTTGTGGCGCGGCGGTCGCGGGAGCATCTATGCGACTTGACCAGATGACCGTCGCCCTGCGCGTGCGCTCGCCCTGGCAAGCGATGGATCTTGGCCTGCGGATGGTGCGGGCCAATGCCCGTGCGATTTGGCTACCGTATTTCCAGTTCGCCGGCAGCGTTTTCCTCGTCTGCAACCTGCTCGCTTTTGCGCTGGACCAACTCTGGCTCGGCTGGTTCCTGATCTGGTGGCTGAAGCCGGTTTTCGACCGCATTCCTCTGCACGTCCTGTCGCACGTAACGTTCGGCAACTACCCGTCGTTTCGCGACACCCTCCGCGCACCCTTCAAATGGCGCTTCGGTCTACTCGCATCCTGGCTGACCTATCGACGCTTCAGCCCTTGGCGCTGCCTGTCGATGCCGATCGACATTCTGGAAGGCCTGCAGTCGGAACGTTTGTCGCTGCGGCGTTCGGTATTGATCGGCGCGGTGTCTTCCCAAACCATCGGCCTGAGCCTGATCTGCATCCTGTTCGAATGCGTGTTGATGACATCGCTGATTGCGCTACTGCTATACCTGCTGATCCCGATCGAATACCTGAAAGACAGCGTGGAAAAAATCTATCGTGTCTATCTCGATACGCCGGTATTTGCCGAGCTGGCACTGAATACCGCTTATTTCGTCAGTGTGGCGGTCATCAGTCCTTTCTATGTCGGCGCCGGTTTTGCCGCCTACCTAAATCGCCGCACGCAACTGGAAGCCTGGGATATCGAGATTGCATTCAAACGCATTGCCACGCGCCTGAAACAATCCAGCGCAATGGTTTTCCTGATCGCGGCATTGTTGGGTAGCGCCGGATTTTCGGAGAAGTCCCATGCCGAAGAAACCGTCAATGGCAAGCCGCAAACCCTGCAACAAATATTCGGCGACGACTACCGCGCCGAGCCGAAATCCGTTTCCGAGGCGGTCAAGAAGGTTTACAAAAACAAAGACCTCTCGCCGAAAGAAAAATACACCGCGTGGGAACCCATCGCAAAACCCGAAAAGAACGACAGTCAATGGGATTGGCCGAAACTCCGCGGCCTTGACGGCGTGTTTAGCGTTGTCAGCGGCATCGTTGCATTCTTTGCCGAGTACGGGCTCTGGCTTTTGCTGGCCGCCCTGTTGAGCTGGTTGATCTGGAAATCCGCCGACTGGATGCCCTGGATGAAAGACAGGATGCCGGCGAAACGCGAGCTGGACGAATTGACTGAAAAGGAAGTCTTGAATCTCGACACCTTGCCGGGCAACTTGAGCGGAGCAGTGCGCAGCCTCTGGGCACAGCAACCGCGCGCCGCGCTCGCCCTGCTCTATCGCGGCAGTGTCGAAAAACTGGCCGACCGTTTGGGCACGCCGTTTCCACCGGGCGCTACCGAATCGGAATGCGTGCGCCGTTCGCGCCGTCTGGCACAACCGGAATCGGAGATTATTTTCCAGAAAGTGGTGCGTGCCTGGCAGGCTGCCGCCTACGCACATCGTTTGCCGGACAGCGATGAATTTGAAACATTGCTCAATGAGTGGAGCATGCGCTGGGAGAAGGGCGCATGAGAATGAAAAGACTGCTGATTTCATTGCTGGTTCTGGTGGTGGCCGGATTATTCACCTGGTATTTTCTCGCCAATTACAAACGGGTAATCCACGATCGCGACTTGCCGATGCAAGGCGAAGCCCGATACAACCCGCTGTACGCGTTGAAACTGAGCTTGCGTGCGATGGGGCAGAAAGCGGATTCGCATGCTCTGGTCGACCTGAAAAACATGAAGCTGAAAAGCGGCGACACCTTGCTGCTGTATTCGCCGCCGAGCGGCTTGTCCGAGTCGCAACTGGATGAATTGATAGAGTGGGTTGAAGGCGGCGGCCACCTGATCCTCAGGTCGCCCGGTGACACTTTTCTCACCGACGATGTAACGCTGTATACCAAGCTCGGCATTTTATCCGGCGACACCGATGAAGAATGTCTTTCCTTCATGCCCGCCAACGAAAAAAAGCCGGATGCACTCTGCGGCGAACGTTTTTTCGTGGAAGACGTCGAATGGTATAGCTGGCTCCATGGCGATGAAAAGCAGGGTTACAGCCTCGGCCGGATGACCTGGGGCGACGGCACGGTGACCGTCGCCAGCAATCTGGAATTCCTGGGCAACCAAAAGCTGAAAGAGAATGGCGCGCGCCAGCTGACCTATCAGCTACTCGCCAATTCGATCGGGAAGGGCCGCTTCCATCTTGTTTATTCCACCGACATGGCGCCGTTCTGGTTGCTGCTCTTGAAACATGGCTGGAGCCTGTTGGTACCCCTGTTCGTATTGCTGGCTGCCTGGCTGATCTATCGCAGCCAACGCTTCGGCCCGTTGCAGGCATCGCCGAACCAGGATCGCCGCGCCTTGCTCGAACATATCAGCGCGACCGGCGAATACATGTTCCATCGCCATCTTGCGCATGAACTGCATCTGGCGGTGCTGGCGCTGTTCACTGCGAAACTTCGCCGCCGCGATCCGATGACCGCCGCGCTGACCGGCGAAGCGCAAATACAGGCGCTGGCCGAACGCACGAAAATGGATCCGCAAAAAATTCGCCAGGCCTTGAAGCCCGGCACATTGAGTCAAAAAGAAAATTTCTTTCACAGCGTCGCCACCCTTATTCAGTTGAGAAACCAACTATGACCACCGAAATCGCAAGCGCATCGTCCGCCATCAGTCCGATCACCGGCATTGATCTAACCCAACGCGTCGCCACCATCCGCAATGAAGTGTCGAAAGCGTTTCTAGGCCAGCAGGAAGTGCTGGATCAACTGTTGCTGGCCTTGCTCGCCGGTGGCCACGTGCTGATCGAAGGCGTGCCTGGTCTCGGGAAAACCCTGCTCGTTCGCGCGTTGGCGACCGTGATGGACTGCCAGTTTGCCCGCGTGCAGTTCACGCCCGACCTGATGCCCAGCGATGTCAGCGGCCACGCTTTCTACGATCCGAAGACCGAAAGTTTCAAGATTCGCCGCGGCCCGGTATTCACCAATCTCTTGTTGGCCGACGAAATCAATCGTGCGCCGGCAAAAACGCAATCGGCCTTGCTGGAAGTGATGCAGGAACAGCAAGTGACGATCGAAGGCCGCAGCTTTTCGCTGTCGCCGCCATTCATGGCAATCGCCACGCAGAACCCGGTCGAGCAGGAAGGTACCTATCCATTGCCGGAAGCGCAGCTTGACCGCTTCCTGATGAAAATCCTGCTCGATTATCCCGCCCATGCCGATGAATTGCAGATGGTCGCCGCGGTCAGCAAGGGCCGCAGTGTCAGCGATTTCGACATGTCGTCGCTGCAGAAAATAATCTCGCCCGAAGAAATAGTCGCGATGCAAATGGGCACCGCGATGGTGGAAGTCGATGAAGTGGTGATGGATTACGCCGTCCGCATCGTGCGTGCAACACGCGAATGGCCGGGCATCAGTCTCGGCGCAGGCCCGCGCGGAAGTCTGGCGCTGGTTCGCACGGCGCGCGCGCAAGCAGTCCTGGAAGAACGCGATTTCGTGACGCCGGACGATATCCGCAACATCGCAAAACCGGCTTTGCGCCACCGCATCGCGCTTGCTCCCGAACTGCAAATCGAAGGCCAGCGCGTCGACGACGTTTTGAATGCTCTGCTGGTGAAAGTCGAGGCTCCGCGCCGATGAGGCCAGCCAAGCCACTGCTATGGGTCTTGTTGTTGTGGGCATTGATTGGTGGCCTGGTCACCTTTCACGTGCTGCCGATGATTGCCTGGCTGGCTTCGGGTTTGTTTTGCCTGGTGCTGTTTGCACTGGATGGCTTTGCGTTGCGTGCCACCGCATCGCCCGAACTGGTACGCGATATTCCCGCGGTACTGCCGGTCGGCGTCGAACGCGAAGTCGGTTTGCGGCTGCAGACTTTTACCCGCCGCAGTCTGCGATGCGATGTGCATGATCTTCATCCGGGCCATTGGCTGACGTTTGGCTTGCCGCGGCAGGTAACGCTGACGCCGCATCGCGAACTGGCGATGACATACCGCATCACGCCGGCGGAGCGCGGCAGTTTCGAGTTTTCCGGTTGCCAGTTGCGTGTCTATTCGCCGCTGGGTTTGTGGCGCCAGGTTCGCACCTTGCCGGTCAAACAAAGCATTCGCGCGTTTCCGAATTTCGCTCCGCTGGCCAAGTTTGCGCTATTCAGTTCGGAACAGGCGTCGCGCGTGGTCGGCGCACATTTGAAACGCCGTCGCGGCGAAGGTACCGAATTCCATCAACTCCGCGAATACCGTCTTGGCGACAGCATGCGCCAGATCGACTGGAAGGCCACTCAGCGTGCCCGAAAACTGATTTCGCGCGATTACCAAGATGAAAAGAACCAGCAGGTTTTACTATTAATCGATACCGGTCGCCGCATGCTGGCAAAGGACGATGCGCTCTCGCATTTCGACCACGTGTTGAATGCAAGCCTGGTGGTTTCCTATTTGGCCTTGCGTCAGGGCGATGCCGTCGGTTTGATGGCCAGCGGCGGTGCTAGCCGCTGGTTGCCTCCACAGCGCGGTCTCGGCACCGTCGATACCCTGCTCGATTGCGTTTACGACCTGCAGGCGGAACCGGTGGCAACGGATTATCTTGCGGCGGCGACGCAACTGAGTCTGCGACAACCGCGCCGTTCATTGATCATGCTGATCACGAATGTGCGCGACGAAGATATCGAAGACCTGATGATTGCCGTTCGCCTGCTGCAAAAACGCCATCTTGTCTGCGTTGCCAGTTTGCGCGAACAGGCACTCGATACCACTCTGCAAAAACCCGTCGAAAATCTGAACGATGCGATTCTTGCCTCGGCAATGGCGCGTTATCTGGCGGAGCGCGCACGCGCGCATGCCGCATTGCGCAGCCAGGGCGTATTCGTACTCGACGTCACCTGCGCCGAATTGCCCGCGGCGCTGGTTGAACGTTATCTCGCGGTCAAGCGGGATGGATTGCTTTAATTGTAGTTAACGCATTGATATTTTCACGAAGGAGATCTTCATGCTTCTCGGCCTGCGCACCATCGCTTACCCCGCTCCCGATCTGGCGAAAGCCAAACAATGGTATTCCGAAGTTTTGGGAATACAGCCCTATTTCGACGAACCGTTTTATGTCGGTTTTTCGGTTGGCGGTTTTGAACTCGGATTAATCCCGGATGCACAACCGGGCATTGCCGGCACGCAAGCGATGTGGGGCGTGCAGGATGTGGAAGCGGAATTCAAACGACTGCTCGCGCTTGGAGCGACTGAACTGGAACCGGTAACCGACGTCGGTGGCGGAATCAAAGTCGCCTCGGTGCAGGACCCGTTCGGCAACCGGCTCGGGATTATCGAGAACCCGCATTTTGATGTGGCGGCGGTGCGTTAACGTAAGGTGGGCATCGCCCACCCTGCAAATCAATCGCCGTTGTGCAATCCGACCACTTGTTTGCGCAGCTCGGCATAAATGGCATCGGTTTCCGGGCGAACGCCATGCCAAATCGAAAAACTGATCGCGGCCTGTTCCACCAACATGCCAAGACCATCGAGCACGGTTTCCGCATTCGCCGCTTTGGCCCATGACATGAAAGCAATCGCCGCTTCGCTATAACTCAGGTCAACGGCCAGCGTGCGTTTGGTCACCAATGAGAACGGCAATGCCGTGCTGCTTGCATTGCGTCCTGCCGAAGTGGCGTTGATGATGAAATCGAAACTGCCGAGATCCTTCAAATCTTCCCAGTAACGCGGATGTACACGTCCGGGCTGGCCGATCGCATCGGCCAGCGTATCGGCCTTGCCGGCGGTGCGATTGACCACGAATAATTCGCCGATTCCGGCATCGAGCAAGGCGGGCGCAACGCCACGCGCGGCACCGCCCGCACCCAGCAACAAGGTTCTACGACCACGCAAATCAATGCGATGGCGTTCGGTTAAATCATGGATCAGGCCCGGGCCGTCGGTGTTGTCGCCATCCCAGCCCGTAGGCGTGCGAATCAGGGTGTTCACTGCGCCGGCGCGTTGAGCGCGCGCACTGGTATTTTCGCAATGGGCAAAGGCTGCCTGTTTGTGCGGCAACGTGATGTTCGCACCACGGCCGCCGAGTGCATAAAAATTATCGAGCGCGTACGCGAAATTTTCCGGTGTCGCTTCAATGGCCGAGTAATCGATCATGATGCCGTGCTGTTTGGCAAAGGCGCCATGTATGCGCGGCGACAGGCTGTGAGCAACGGGATAGCCAAAGACTGCGAAGTGCTGTGTCATGTGATTCTCCAATGAATGCAAGGTGGGACCGACGGAAGTCGGGATAATCTTCGCAAAACTGTCCCGACTTCCGTCGGTCCCACTACATATCTTTCAAATACCGC
>CAZPCE010000081.1:0-10845 GCA_964584915.1 uncultured Arenimonas sp.
AATCCATCGGACAGATATCCATGCAGGCATCGCATTCGATGCAGGCATCTTTCGAAAATACCGTTTGAACATCGCAGTTCAGGCAACGCTCGGCTTCCTTGAACGCGAGCTTCGGGTCGAAACCCAGCTCGACTTCGATACTGATGCTCTTCAAGGCTTTCTCTGCTTTCTCGTGCGGCACTTTGAATCGTTCGTCCGGCGAAATCTCGTTGTCGTAACTCCATTCATGGATGCCCATCTTCTGCGACACCAGATTCATCATGGCGGGTGGCCGCAGGACGACACTTTCGCCATTCAATAATTTATCGATCGATATCGCCGCTTCATGGCCATGCGCCACCGCCCAGATGATATTTTTCGGACCGAAGGCCGCATCGCCGCCGAAAAACACTTTCGGCAAACTCGACTGGAAGGTATGCGCATCCACCACCGGCATGCCCCACTCGTCGAACGCGATTCCGATATCGCGTTCAATCCACGGGAAAATATTTTCCTGGCCCACCGCAATCAGCACGTCATCGCATTCGACCAATTCATCCGGTTCACCGGTCGGCACCAGACTGCGCTTGCCTTTCGCATCCACCACGGCTTTGACTTTCTCAAACATCATGCCGGTCAATTTGCCATTCGTGTGCTCGAAACTTTTCGGCACCATGTAGTTGAGAATCGGAATGCTTTCGTGGATGGCGTCCTCTTTTTCCCAGGGCGAGGCTTTCATTTCATCGAAGCCGGAACGCACGATCACTTTGACTTCATCGCCGCCCAGGCGTCGCGAAGAACGACAGCAGTCCATCGCGGTGTTGCCGCCTCCCAACACGATCACCCGTTTGCCGATTTTAGAAATATGCCCGAACGATACCGACGACAACCAATCAATACCGATATGGATATTCTCTTTCGCTTCCCAACGTCCGGGCAAATCCAGATCGCGTCCGCGCGGCGCACCGCAACCGACAAATACGGCATCGTAGTTATCGGCCAGCAAGGCTTTCAATGATTCGATTTTTTTGCCGCCGTGGAATTCCACGCCCAAATCCAGGATGTATCCGGTTTCTTCATCAATCACCGCTTCCGGCAAACGGAAACGCGGCACCTGCGTGCGCATGAAACCAACGGCTTTAGGATCACTGTCAAACACAGTCACATGGTAGCCAAGTGGCGCCAAATCACGCGCAACGGTTAGCGATGCTGGTCCTGCACCCACGCAGGCAATTCGCTTGCCATTGGGTTTTGCGACTTTAGGCAATCGATGACGGATATCATCCTTGAAGTCGGCGGTAACGCGTTTCAATCGACAGATCGCGACCGGTTCCGGTTTTTCGCCGTTGTTCTCTTCGACGCGACCGCGGCGGCAGGCAGGTTCGCAAGGCCGGTCACAGGTTCTTCCGAGAATTCCGGGAAAGACATTCGATTCCCAGTTCAGCATATAGGCGTCGTCGTAACGGCCCGCTGCAATCATTCGTATGTATTCGGGGACCGGCGTGTGCGCCGGGCAGGCCAATTGGCAATCAACGACTTTTAAAAAATACGCCGGGTCACGAATATCTGTGGGTTGCATAAAGAGCTGATCCCTCCGAACCGCGATGATGTTGCATTACGCACCGCCGAATGAAGACCGGCGATACACCGTTACAAACAATCTGTGCCGAGTCTATCCCCTTGCTCATCAGGATGGAACCAGCCACCCTCAGCGGCATTACCGGATAAGATAGCGGTCTATGTCCGCAGCCCATGAAAACGATCAAGCCCCGTTCGCCAATCTCGACCCCGACCGCATTCTGGAAGCCGTTGAATCGCTCGGTTTCGATTGCGATGGCCGCGTGCTGGCCCTGAACAGTTACGAGAACCGCGTTTATCGTGTGGGCCGCGAGAACGAGGCACCACTCGTCGCCAAGTTTTACCGGCCCGGCCGCTGGACCGACGAAGCCATTTTGGAAGAACATGCCTTCAGTACCGAGTTATTGTCAGCCGAGATTTCGGTCGTCGCGCCGCTCGACATTCATGGCCAGACCCTGCATCACGACGAGGGTTTGCGTTTCGCCCTGTTCCCGATGCAAGGCGGCCATTCCCCCGAACCCGGTGACAAGGAAACCCTGATCCATATTGGCCGCGCTTTGGGGCGACTGCATTCGGTCGGTGCATCGAAATCGTTCGTGCACCGTGAGAAGTTAAGCATCGAAAACAAGGCCGAAGAGCCGGTACATTATTTGCTGGAAGCCCATTGGTTGCCGCACGAACTGGAAGACAATTTCATCGCGCTGTGCGAGCAGCTTATCGACCAGATTGAAAATGCCTGGCAACGCGCGGGTAGTTTCGACACGTTGAGACTGCACGGCGACTGCCACCCCGGCAATTTATTGTGGCGCGATGACACCGTGCATTTCGTCGATCTTGATGATGCCCTCACCGGCCCCGCCATGCAGGATTGTTGGATGCTGCTGCACGGCTCGCGTGAAACCCGTGCACAACAATTGTCATGGTTGCTGGAAGGCTATGAAGTGTTCCGGAAATTCAACCGCGCGGAACTGCAGTTGATAGAAGCACTACGTGCGATGCGGATCATTCACTACCACGCCTGGATCGCACGGCGCTGGAACGACCCCGCCTTTCCGGCAGCCTTTCCGTGGTTCGAATCTTCGCGCCATTGGGAAGGCGTGATCACGCAATTACAGGAACAATTGGCCACGATGCAGGAGCCGGCTCTGGTTCTGCGCTGAGCCATGACTTCACCCACTTTCTAAAAAACCGGGTTTGGGTTAAAACGCGTTACCTATCTACGCCATCTCGACATCGACGCATGGCATCCATGGAGCTGTTATGAAACCTCGCTTCTTATCGGCATTGCTATGCGCCGCACTGGCCACTGCGCCGGCCTTCGCTGCCGACTCGATCACCACCGTTCCCGGCGCCGATAAAATCACCACCAAGACGCTTCCGAACGGCCTGAAAATTGTCGTATGGTCAGACCACGACATTCCCAATGTCGCCTTGTACAACTGGTACAAGGTCGGCAGCCGAAACGAATACGCCGGCATCACCGGTATTTCGCATTTCTTCGAACACATGATGTTCAACGGCACCAGCAAGCGGAAGCCTGGCGAATTCGACCGCGTGATGGAAGCCAATGGCGGCGCGAATAATGCCTATACCAGCAGCGATGTCACGGTCTACCAGGATTGGTTTCCACGCAGTGCGCTGGAACTGATCTTCGATCTTGAAGGCGACCGCATGGCGAATCTGGATTTCGATCCAAAAGTGGTCGAAAGCGAACGCGGCGTGGTGTATTCGGAAAGGCGCTCTTCGGTGGACAACAGCAACTTCGGTTCATTGGTCGAACAAGTGGATGCCACCGCATTCACCGCGCATCCCTATCAAATTCCCACCGTCGGCTGGCCGTCGGATATTGAAGGCTGGAAGGTCGATGACCTGAAGAATTACTACCACACCTATTACGCGCCGAACAACGCCGTGATGTTCGTGGTCGGCGACGTCGAACCGCAGGAAGTTTTCACGCTGGCCGAAAAATACCTGGGCAAAACTCCCGCGCAGGCAACACCAAGACCAGTCACCACGAAGGAGCCCGAACAACTGGGCGAGCGCCGCGTGAATCTGGTTCGCGAAGGCGAAGCACCTTTGCTGGTATTTGCGCATCATTCGGTCAATGGTTCGGATGCCGATATGCCTGCCACCGAATTATTGATGTCGATTCTTGCGGACGGCGATTCTTCACGACTGCATCAGCAGCTGGTGGAACAGCAGCAGTTGGTCGTTGATATCGAGCAATCGCTGAACTCGGGATTTGATCCCGGCCTGTCTTATATCTACGCCACCTTGCCGCCCGGTGGCGATTTGGCCGTCGTCGAAAAAGCACTCGATGCCGAGCTGGTAAAAATCGCCAACGAAGGCGTAACCGAAGCCGAGTTGAACAAGGCTCGCACGCAGCAACTCGCCGGCTTCTGGCGCGGCCTCGCGACGATTTCCGGCAAGGCGCAGGCACTGGGTACCTACGAAGTTTTCAACGGCGATTACAAGAAACTTTTCCAGGCGCCCGCCGATTATGAAAAAGTGTCTGTCGCCGACATAAAACGCATCGCGGCCAAATTGTTCCGCCGTGAAAACCGTACCGTTGGCAGTTTCGTGCCTGCAGCAAAGAAAGGAAATTGATATGAGATCGTCACTGCAAACTTTATTTCTTGCGGCTGCGCTGGCCACGTCTGCTACGACCCTCGCCGCCGACAGTGCGATGCCTGCGTTTGATCGCAGCGTGCTTGCGAACGGCACCGAAATTTTACTGATGGAAAAACATGATGTGCCGCTCATTGCCATCAATGCCCGCGTTCGGGGCGGCAGCCTGACCGATCCCGTCGGCCAGGAAGGCACAGCATCCTTGCTGAGTGAGCTGATGCAAAAAGGCGCCGGCAAGCGTGACGCGAAAACTTTCGCCGAAACCGTCGATGGTGCCGGCGGCAGATTGAATACCGGCAGCAGTTTCTCGGCACTGGAATTGAATGCAGAATTCCTGTCCCGAGATGCGGACCTGATGCTTGAACTCGCGTCCGATACTTTGCAGCGCCCGCGTCTGGATGCAGTAGAGTTTGAAAAAGTCCGTACCCTGGCCATTCAATCCCAGGCAGCGGCAAAAGACGGCGATCCGCGTGCGTTGATCGGCGAATATGGCTACGCCTATTTGTATAAGGGCCATCCCTACGGACGCCCAAGCGACGGTGACGAGACCAGCCTGAAAACCATCACATTGAAAAGTCTCGGCAATTATTACCAATCGCAACTCGGCGGAGATCGCCTGATCATTGCCGTCGTCGGCGATTTCAAAGCTGCCGACATGAAAGCCAAAATCGAAAAAGCGTTTGGTGGCTGGAAAAAGGCGACTGCCGCATTGCCCACCGTCGCCACGAAACAAAAAGAAACCGGTCGCCGTGTTTTATTGGTGGACAAACCCGGTGCAACGCAAACCTATTTCTGGCTTGCGAACGTCGGCGTTGATCGCGCCGATCCGGAACGTCCGGCCCAAACCCTGGTGAATACCGTCTTCGGAGGTCGCTTCACCTCCATGTTGAATACCGAGCTGCGCATCAAGTCGGGCTTGAGTTACGGCGCCCGGTCTTCGCTTGACCGACTCGATCAAGCCGGCCCGGCCACCATTGCTTCCTATACCCGTACTGATGCCACCGTCCAGGCAATTGATCTCGCCATCGCGACCCTTGATCGTTTGCACAAGGAAGGTATCAGTCCTGATATGCAAGCTTCCGCCAAGAATTACGTACTCGGCCAATTCCCTCCCACTCTGGAAACCGGTCCGCAAATGGCTTCCAAGATGAGCGAGCTCGCCTTGTTCAATATCGGCCGCGATGAAGTCGACAACTACGCCAAACAAATTGGCAGCACGACACCGGAACAATTTGCCAAGGCCGTATCGGTTTATCCCGAAAGCAAGGATTTGGTCATCGTACTGATAGGCGATGCCGCAAAAATACGCGACAGCGTAAAGAAATACGGGCCGGTTACCGAAATGAAAATCAGCGAACCGCGTTTCTCACCCTGATAACGTAGCCCGGGTCATGGCTCCACCTGACCCGGGTTTACCAATGATCCGAAGTTCAACGCGAAGTCCGAAACAACCAATCCCCGATCGGATAGGTAATATTGAAATTGCAGGCCGTCATGATGCTCTGGTCATGATGCGCCTGATGCAGCCGCCGCATGCGCGAAACAATCGGCAACCGGCTGACCCAGTGCCCCTCCGGCAGATGATAGGCCAGATGCAGATATTCGTAATTCAGGAAATACAGCAAGCCGGTTATCACGAATAAAAGCGCCGCATTCACGCTGAAAAGATAGCCCACAAGCAAGGCGAGCGGCGTGCCGAAGCCCAGCAGGAAAAACACGATCAGGAATGGCGGGAACAGCACCACTTTGAAATCGCGGATACTGTCGACCGGCATTGTCGTATGAGTAAAAAAACGATGATGCTGTTTCACATGACGCTTGAACATCAAACCGAATCCCGGCCTCGGATGATGCATCACGAATCGATGCCCGAGATATTCGGAAATATTCGAATAAACGAAAGTCAACGGGATTACCCACAACTCCCGCGCCTGCACATCGTGCAAATACCAGACGCATAAAGCCACGCCTGCAAGAATGATCGCATTGGTGGTCGCGAAATGCCGCCAGCCGTGATAACCGGACCGAATCTCGGTGGAACGGTATTCCTCGCGGAAACTCGCTACGCGAATATCGGTATCGATGTCGTCGACTTCAGTGGTCATGGAATATCCCATTTAGCATGGCGGGCACCGAATCGGCGGCAGTCGACAAAATAATGCTCGTGTAGTTGGAATGCTGTCAAACCGGTAACTTGGTCGTCAGGATGGACAGGATATCCGGGCATGCCCATTGAGTTACTGCCTGCCCGGAACTTCGTCGAAACAGTCTTCAACAACTACCCCCGGAATTGCATTAATATCCGCCCACGTCCGGGAGATTGCACCTATGTTCAAATGGCTTAAACGCGGGTTGGCATTGATTCTTGTGTTACTGCTGTTGCTGGTCTGTACCGTCTGGTTTTTAATGCGCGGCAGCCTGGCAAAACTCGATGGCGAAATCTCCATCCCGCACTTGTCGGCGCCGGTCGAAATCGAACGCGATGCACTCGGCACCGTTACCGTCCATGCAAGCAATGAAACCGACATGGCGCGCACGCTCGGCTATATCCATGCACAGGAACGCTTCTTCGAAATGGATCTGTTGCGTCGTTCCGCAGCGGGCGAGCTTTCCGAATTATTCGGCCCGGTCGCCATCGAAAAAGACAAATCCGCTCGTGTCCATCGTTTGCGTGCAAGGGTGGAAGCCAATATGGACGCCTTTGCCGGCGACAAACTCGATGTCATCGATGCCTATACCGATGGCGTGAACCAGGGATTGAATGATCTCGCCGTGCGGCCATGGCCCTACCTGCTTTTACAAATGCAGCCCAGGAAATGGCAGAACGTCGATTCGGCGATGGTTGGCTACGCGATGTTTTTCGATTTGCAGGACGAGAGCAATTCGCGCGAACTCGCTTTATGGAAAATAAAGCAATCCATACCCGACGCGCTTTATCAATTGCTCGCCGCCGACGGTACCGAATGGGATGCGCCTTTGATGGGCGAACCACGCGGCAATGTCGCCTTGCCAAGCGCCGACGTGCTGGATTTGAGAAAGCTGCCCACTCCCGCCGCCGGCATGAGTTACGGCGATACCGAACCGGCAGCGCCAGGCAGCAACAATTTCGCCGTTGCCGGGCCACTCACGAAAGACGGCCGCTCGATTGTCGCCGACGACATGCATCTGGGTTTGCGTGCGCCAAATATCTGGTTTCGTGCCCGTCTGCTTTACGACGATGCCAACGCTCCCGACGGCAAGGTCGATGTCAGCGGTTTTACCCTGCCCGGCATTCCTGCGGTGATTGTCGGAAGTAATACGCATGTTGCCTGGGGCTTCACCAATTCCTATGGCGACTGGCTCGATTGGTATGTCGTGCATGCCGACGACAAGATTGAAACCTACAAGGAAAAAATCCTCGTCAAGGGTGCGGCACCGGTCGAATTCGACATTCGCGAAAGCCGTGGCCGGCCGATCATGGCGAAGGACGTGAATGGCGGAGAACTCGCGTTGTCGTGGGTAGCCCATGTGCCAGGCTCATTGAGTACGAAAATATTTTCACTTGCCGTAGTCAAGGACAACGACCAGGCACTGGCCTTGTTCCAGCAATCGGGCATGCCGCATCAAAATGCCGTGTTCGGCGACGGCAGCGGGAGAATTGCCTGGAAGCTGACCGGCCTGCAACGATATTGGGCACCGGGTTGCCAGCGAACTCAACCGCTTGACGACAACAGTCCGTACGATGATAAAAACCCGAACGATATCGCGTGCTTTACCGCGCCGCTGATGCCGGATTATTTGCATCCGCAAATCGTATCGCCCGATTCCAATCGCCTGTGGAGTGCGAATGCCCGCGTGACCGATGCTGAAACGCTCAGGCAAATCGGCGACGCCGGTTATGCCAATGGCGCCCGCGCCAGACAAATCCGCGACGATCTATTTGCCAAACAACAATTCGGCGAAAAGGATTTGCTGGCGATCCAGCTCGACGACCGTACCTTGTTCCTGCAACGTTGGTGGCAACAGCTCCGCAAGCTGAGCGAGAACAAAAACGACGCGATGTTCAACGATATACGGGGAGCAACGCAGAAATGGGATGCACGCGCTTCCGTAGATGCGCACAGTTACCGCTTTGTCCGCGCCTGGCGTCTCGCAGTCATTGCCCGCATCAAGGACGGCTTGACCGCGCCCGCGCAGGCCAAACTCGGAAAGGATTTCGTGATGCCGGACTTGCCGCAGATCGAAGGCGTAAGCTGGCAATTGATCACGCAGCAACCTCCGCATTTACTGCCGCATAAATACACGAGCTGGGATGCGCTGCTCAGCGATGCCGCGAAAGAAGTGTATGACCAGTTAAAAGAAATCGGCCCCTTGAAAGACCGCAACTGGGGTGAAAGAAATACTGCCGCCATCTGCCACCCGATTGCACGTGCACTGCCCGCGTTCAGCAAACGCTGGTTATGCATGCCTGCCGAACAACTCAATGGCGACATGAATATGCCGCGTGTCCAATCACCGGACTTCGGCGCCAGTGAACGCATGGTGGTATCGCCAGGCCATGAAGCCGACGGCATTATTCATATGCCCGGCGGACAAAGCGGACACCCGATGTCGCCGTTCTGGGGCGCAGGGCATGAGGCATGGGTCAATGGCGAAGCGACGCCGTTTTTGCCTGGGACTGCGGTTTACAAGATAAAGGCGAACCCATGAGCTGAAAGCTGCGCAACGGCGCAGCCCAAGCCTTGCGTATCAACGATTCAGCAACAATCGTTCGGCAAATTCGCAATACATATCCGGCAGCTGTTCCAGTTCGGAAATGGCCACTCGTTCGTTGACTTTGTGAATGCTGGCATTGATTGGTCCCATCTCCACGACTTCCGCACCGAGCGGCGCTATAAAACGGGCATCGGAGGTGCCACCTCCGGTATTTTCCAGTGGCGTGATTCCAAGCCGGGCAATAATGGTTTCACGCACCGCTTTGCGAAGCTTGCCATCACGCGTCAAAAACGGCTCGCCACCACGATGCCAGGCGATTTCATAATCCAGGCAATGCAAATCGCAAACCGTGTGAACTTCCTGAATCAGGTCATCCGTTTTCCAGCCCGGGTTATAGCGGAAATTGAATACCACCGTGCACTCGCCGGGAATGACATTGTTCGCACCGGTGCCTGCATTGATGTTGGAAATCTGGAAACTCGAAGGCGGGAATTCCGGATAACCGCTATCCCAGACGCGTGCGGTCAACTCCGCCAAAGGCGCCATCGCGTCGTGAATCGGATTACGGGCGCGTTCCGGATAAGCCACATGCCCCTGAATACCCTTGACCTTCAAAGTGCCGGACAAGGTACCGCGACGGCCAACACGCAACAAATCACCGAACTTATCGATGGAAGATGGTTCACCGGTGATGCAGTAATCAATAGGTTGATGGGCGGTTTTGAAATACTCGGCAACATTGCGGACACCGTGGATGGCATCGCCTTCTTCGTCCGAAGTAATCAACATGCCGATGGTGCCGGGATGGTTCGGATGTTTCTTCACAAAATTTTCCAGCGCCAGCACGAAAGCCGCCACGCTGCCTTTCATGTCGGCAGCTCCACGGCCGTACAGATAACCATCACGAATTTCCGGCTTGAATGGATCACTCAGCCACTGGTCACGCGGACCGGGTGGCACCACATCCGTGTGCCCCAGGAAAATCATCACCGGGCGTTCGCGACCATGGGTCACGAACAGGTTTTTGACATCGACGAAATCCAGTTGCTCGCATTTGAACCCCTTCGCCTGCAAACGTTCGCTCAACATGGCCTGGCAACCGGCATCCTCCGGCGTTACCGATTCACGGGCGATCAAATTGGACGTCAGCTCGATGATTTCACTCATGTCGGTCATTTATTTATGGATGGAGAAGCGAAGTTTATACGCATTGTCCGTGAAGCCGACGGACACCACGTTATCTTTTGTCACAAGTACCGGACGCTTGATAAGAGCCGGATATTCTTTAAGCAACAATTGCCACTCGGGATCGCTACCGGGCTGCTTCCGGGGTTCGGGCAATTGCCGCCAAGTGGTGCTGGCCTTGTTGATCAATGCATCCCAACCGCCGAGTTGTTCCGACCATTGCTTCAGCATGGCGGCTTCGATCCTGTGTTCGCGATAATCGACAAATTGAAATTCGACATCGAAACGTTGCAACCAGTTACGGGCTTTTTTGCAGGTATCGCAATTGTTGAGGCCGTAGATCGTATTCATAAATCAATCATTGTCATCGTAGAAGCGAGGTAGGAGCGACGGAAGTCGCGATTTCATTTCAAGAACTCCGTGTCGCGACTTCCGTCGCTCCTGCGGGCAACGTGATTATTCCACCGCGCCACGCAACAAATCATTCACCGATGTCTTGCTGCGGGTTTTTTCGTCGACCTGCTTCACGATCACGGCGCAATACAGGGAATATTTACCATCGGCCGATGGCAATGAACCGGACACCACCACGCTGCCTGCCGGTACGCGGCCATAGGAAACCTCGCCGGTCGCGCGATTATAGATACGCGTGCTTTGCCCGATGAAAACGCCCATACCAATCACGCTGCCCCGTTCTACTACAACACCTTCAACCACTTCGGAGCGTGCACCGACAAAACAATCGTCTTCGATAATCGTCGGGGAGGCCTGTAGCGGTTC
>CAZPCE010000082.1:0-10751 GCA_964584915.1 uncultured Arenimonas sp.
AAGTTTCTCGATGGCGCGGTCGAATCGCTGGAAAATACCGACCAGGAAGACCAATCCGCCGAGCTCGATGCCCGCTTCGCGCTGATGTCGGCCGAGATCAAGCGATTGTTCGAAGTGATGGAAAAGAATTTGAAGTTGAGCAAGGCCGAGGCCTGAGTAACAAGAAATACTTCACCCCTCATCCCGGCGGAAGCCGGGAGCCAGGAATTCGGTGGAACGAGTTGCCAGTAAATGAAGCAATCTCAGTAAATCCTGCTGGCATACCAAATTGTTGAAAAGAACCGCTCCGCAAGTGGCTTCTGGATCCCGGTTTTCACCGGGACGACGATTCACTTTTCACTGAACATTTCCCGTTAGACTAGGAACATGTTTTCTTTCCTGAAGCCCGACAAACCCGCCAGTACCATCGAGTTCTGGCCTGTGGCGTTGACATCGGGCGAAGCCATCGAAGTCCGATGCGTGCATGATGCACGCGCACGTCGACTTCGACTGATCGTCACTGAAAAAGGCGTGCGGCTGACCATTCCAAAACGTTGTTCGGACCGACTGGCAAAACAGTTTCTTTCCGAAAATGCGGAGTGGCTGGAATCGCAATGGCATTCACGCCCTCACCTGCAGCGGAATAGCGAATTGCAGTTATATGCAGACGAAACGGTTTTATTGCGGGGCACTTCATTGCCCGTGCGCTGGAGCGAAGCGAAGTTCGCCCAGGCGAGCTTGCAGGACGAAAGAATCAACATCGCATTGCCGGCAAAAGCCGGCTTGCCGCAGGCCAAACGCGCGCTGAAGGAATTCTATTTGCAGGAAGCGCGCAAGGACATCGGTGCATGGATGCCGAAATACCTGCCGGCCTTTCCAAGCGCGCCGCTGGCCATCAAGGTGCGGGCATTGTCGTCGCTCTGGGGATCGCTGAGTCCTGGCGATGGCTTGCTGCTGGATTTGTCATTGGTGCTCGGCAAGGCATCGGCATTCGAATACGTGCTGGTGCACGAACTCTGCCATTTGGTGCATCGCAATCATTCCCGCAGTTTCTGGCGCGAAGTGGAAAAACATTTCCCGGATTGGCGAGATGAGCGCCGCTACCTGCACAGCGACGGTCTGGCGCTGAAAGCGGAACTGCAGAGATTGATCAAATAGTCATCACAATCTGCGCGTCATGAAAACGCTGTACGGATCTTCCACATAATCGGCAAACGGTCCGCAGTACTCGAAACCGAAACCGGCATAGAGTTTCCGCGCCGGCGCAAAGGCTTCCATCGACCCGGTTTCCAGGCTAAGCCGTTCATACGCCCGGCGATTGGCCTCTTCCAGCAAATGTTTCAACAGGCTTGCCGCGATGCCCTTGCGCAAATGCGAGCTCGCGGTACGCATGGATTTGATTTCTCCGTGGGTCGGATCCAGTTCCTTGATCGCACAACAGCCGAGCAATTCGTCGTCATGCCATGCGGTCCAGAAAGTGATCCCCGGTTTTCGCAAACGCTCCAGATCCAGCGCATGCACGCTCTCGGGCGGCGAATGCAGCGCCATGGAATCCAGATGTTCCTGCAGCAATGCGGCAATCTCGGTGCCGCGTAAATCATCCAGACGGATTTCCATTTGCAAGGTATTCATTGTGCCATTTCCAAACTTCGAACCCTCATTCCGGCTCAGCGATTTCTTCCCAGCTCCAGAAAGAAACTGCCTTCGCCACCCTCACGTGCGCCATAGCCGAACAGGAAACGCCCGAGCCAGGAATCGAAACCGAAATAGGCGCTGCCATGCAATTCCTGCCTGTGCGGGTTGCTGTCGTTCCACAAGTCGGCGTATTCGATCGTTCCACCTACGATCGCCGGGCGGTTCAACACGCGCCCCAGTTCATAGGTATAGCCGACAAAACCGAGCGCGTAATTGGCGGTGAACAGTTCATTCGGCCGATAGCCCGGCAAGCGTGTCACGCCGCCGAGACGATAGAAATTCTGCAGCAAGGGCGTTCCCGAACTCGTATCGTGATAGCGCAAACCGGCGTAACCGGAATGGGCGCCGATCGCGTGCGCATAGATCAGGTCGAAATTGAACTGGCTGAAGTTATTGTCGGAACCGAGCGTCTGGCGCCCAAAAGTTTGTCCGACCGACGCGAAGGTACCACTGCGCGGCACCTGGAAACTGTCGAGTCGATCGAAGGTGACGTTCCAATAAGCTTCGCCGATGTCGAAACCATTGTCCGGAATCACCGTGGTACCGATCAACAGGTTGGCCTCGCCCTTGCGGCGGCGTGCACCGACGGTCAACGCGCCGTAATTTCCGAACTCGCGGCCACCGTAAATATCCAGCCCCAGACTGGGCAGCTCGAACTGTGCAATCCGATTGCCGTTGCTGCCGAAATAATTCAGTTGCGGATTTTCGAATCCGCCCTTGATGCCGGCAAAATAGCGACCCTCGACATCCAGCGGCTGGAAATATTCGCCGAACAGTGATGGTTCACTACCGATCTGCGCAAGCAACCTGACTTCACCGCCCAGTGCATTGATCGGGTTGCGGAGGATGCCGGCACGCACGTTGAAAATGAAATCGCCGCGGAAATCAGAATAGGTGTTGACGCCGGTTTCAAGATAATTGGGGCCGTAGCTTTGCGGTTTTATGTCGATAACCAGGCCGCTTTTGCCGTTTTCCTCGACCATATCGTAGGTCACGCTATCGAGTGTGCCCAAACCATAGACGCGCCGCACGGCGGCTTCCACCTTGTCCACATTGAAGTGTTGATTGATCGCGATATCGAGTTTCGCCAACAGCACCTCATCGGAATACCGGGTTTTATTGTTCAACCGCACGAACTCCACCATCGGTTTTTCGCGCTCGTATTTCTTTGCCGTCGCGATTCGCTTCTCGTTGTTCTTGTCGACATCCGGTCTTTCCAGCGAATCCAGTTGCGTATCCAGCGCCTGGACCGCCTGCTCCCCTATTTCAAGCGCCAGTTTCGCCTTGCTGAAATCAGCGGTACGCACCTTGTCGCCGAAGGCAGGTTGAATCAGGATGTCTCGCGGGCCAAGGCTGTCGAGCGATTTTTTTGTGTTGCTCACCGTCATCAAGCTGCCGAGCTGGTCGGCAAAGCTGATGATCGAGGCATTTTCGTCCAGCGCCGCCAGCGGCGTGCCGACGTCGACAACGATCACGATGTCGGCGCCCATTCCACGCGCGACATCGACCGGCACCTGGTTGACGATGCCACCGTCGACCAATAATTGATCGCCGATTTTCACCGGCCGCAGAACGCCCGGGATCGACATGCTGGCTCGCATCGCAATCGCGAGGTTGCCGCTTTTCAATACCGCCGCTTCGCCGGTATTGATGTCGGTGGCCACGGCACGAAACGGAATCACCAATTGATCGAAATTTCCGGAACGCGACGCTTCGTTCGACAGGCGCTCGAGCAACAACATGATCGTCTCGCCGGCGAGCAGGCCGGAAGTAATCTTGATTCCCTTTTTATCGATGCCAGGTTTTGCATTCAACAGACTGAGATCATCATCGCGCTTGCGGCGGAAACTGCGTTCCGGCCGATCCAGCGAATCGTCGAACGTGGAAGGCCAATCCAGCGTGGTGACCATTTTTTCGATATCTTCAATCGACATTCCGGATGCGTACAAACCGCCGATCAGCGCGCCCATGCTGGTGCCGGCTATGCAGTCAATCGGTATTTGCCGGCGTTCGAGTTCCTTGATCACGCTGACATGCGCGAGTCCGCGCGCACCGCCGCCGCCAAGCACCAGACCGATGCGTGGCCTCGTATTCTGCGGGTCCTGTTTTCGGCAGGCCTGGGTATCGGCAAACGCGACCGACGGCAACAATACGGCGAACAACAATAACCAGGATTTCATGTTTTATTTCCCTGCAACTTTATTTTTCTTTGCGCCAGTTCAATGATGCCGCCGTTTCTTCGCCCGACTCGATGCTGACATCGAAGCCGCGCCGGATTAAGTACTTCAACGTCATCACCTGACCGGTACCCAGCAATGAAATACCGTAGCTGACAAACAGGCGCGGCGATATTTTCTTGCCGACCGAGAATACCGCGCCACCCAGCGCCCGCGATTCGGTGATGCCCGCTTCGTCCAAACCCAATTTAACGCCGAGCTGCTGCGCCAGTATGTTACCGCCCGCACTCAAGGCCAGCGCTGCGGCATCGAGTCTCTGGTTGTCGCTACTGCTTGCGGTATTCAATGGCCGGCCCAATACCAGCCAGGACAAGGCTTCGGAAGCTTCCATCGCCGGCGAGGAAGTAATCGTGGTCTGCGGTGAACGCGCCGTGCCCTGAACACGGATGCCGACGGTGACGTCTTCGAAATTCCTTTCGGCAACGATATCCAGCGCGGGATTATTGATCGATGATTTGGCGTAAGTCAGGCGGCTGCGTTTTATCGTCAACGCCTGTCCGTAAGCGGTATAACGGCCGCGGGCTTCGATGGTTCCGGTCGCCAAAGCCGGGCGACCCGGCTGATCGCGTACTTGCAAGGTGCCGCTGAGTTTTCCGTCCAGGCCAAAGCCCTTCAATTGCACATCGCGACCCAGTTGCAGCGAGACGTCGGTATCGACCAGGAAACCGCCCGTTTCCGGCGCTTCACGCGGGTCGAGCACGACGACATCGGAAGACACCGACACGCTTTGATCGAGGCGTTCAAGATCGATCTTCGCGCTTGGCAGCACCACGACGCCGGTCATTTTCAACAAGCCGTCCTGATAGACCAGTTTCAGATCCGGGCTCATGTCGGCCTGTAGGTTCGGCGTATTCGATACCGTGATGTTTTCGCCTTTCAGCGTCAGTTGCAGCGGACTGTTTTTATCGGCCAAATCCAGCGAGCCGTTGATTTGCAACTGACCTTTGCCGGAACTCAGAACGCCGTTCAATCTCGCCATGCCGCTGGGTTCACCGCGGAGCGTGATATCGCCGGCGGTGATCTTTATACCGAGCGCCGGCAACTCGGACGAAAATTGATTCAGGTGCGCATCGCCGCTGATATTGGGCACCGCGCGATTGCCGCTTAAAAGCAATTGCCCGACCAGACGGCCTTTGGGATCGGCAAGATCCGGCGACATCAATTCGAGCCAAGTCAGCTTATGCACGTCGAGATTGAGCTTGCCCTTGAGTGGCGCCGATGGATTGAAGCCGGTTTGCAATTCGCCACTGATTGACCCTTGTTCCGGCAGCAAGGCATTCAAACGCATTCCGATTTGTTCACCCTGAAGTTTCAGATCGAATTTCAGATTGCTGTAGCTCACCACGTCGCGTGTCGCATCGGTATTCAGTCGCAAGCCGCCCGCGCTGGACTGAAGACTGACATCGCCATTCCACGCGCCGGTTTTTGTACGGACAAAATCGCCGGCAAGATTTACCACGCCGTAAGGACGGTAATTTTGATCCGGCATGCTTTCGCTCAACCACGGGTCCAGCAGCGACAAGGGTAATTCGCGGCCTTCGAGGTGACCGGTATTCCCGTTCGCGTTGGCGCATAGTTGTGCCGCACTGCCCGTGCGCAGGCAGGTTCTATCGAGCCGGATGGTGCCGCCGGAAAACTGGTAATTTGCTGGCGCTTGCAAGGTCCAGGCTTCGCCAAGCCGTGGCGCAAATTGCAGCGACTGCAATCTGCCTTTCCAGTTCTGGTTCGCACCGGCGGCGCTGATATCGAGTTTTATTTTTCCGTAATCGAAGGCCGCATCGGCCTGCACACGCAGATCGCCCATATTACCGCTGAGTTGCGCTTCGAATTCCTGCAACGCCTGGCCGCTGATATTGATCGTGCTGGCACTAAGATGCATCTGGCCATTCTGGCCGCTGCCCGGCAAATCACCTTGCGCTTCCAGCTTTCCGATGCTGTCCTTGCCCCAGCGCAATTCGTTGCCGGAAAGATTGGCACGGTAATTCGGCGCATTGCTCGGCCCTGAAATTTCCAGCTTGCCTTGCAGGCGGCCACCGCCACCAGGGGAGATATCGGCCAGATTCAAGGGCGAAAAATCGGCGGTGATATCGTAGCGCTGGCCAAAGCGGCCGCTCGCTTTCACGTGGCTGGCGCCTACTGTGAGCGCCAACTTGCCGTCACCGTTGTTTCCATCCCAGCGAGCTTCCGCATCGCCGGCCAGTGCGCGATCACGCAAACGTCCGGAAATGTTTTTAATTTTTGCTTCGCCGACCCAAAGTTCATCGGCATTTTGTTGCGCTTTTGCGTCCATCTCGCCGTTGACCGCGCCCGGAAAATCCGGAAAGAAATAGGCCGGGTTAAATTGGTTCAAGCTTGCCTGCAGTTCGGCGCCAAGATTCGGCTCCCAGAAAAGTTTTCCCTGCCCCTGCAATTTACCGGTCGGCGTTACTGCACTCAGGTTATCGAGCAACAATTGTTTTTCATCGCCGCGACCGGCGATCTTTACGACTGCCTTGTCCTTGCCGCGCAGCAACACCGCATCGCCGTCGACGGTCCAGGCCGATAATTTGCCGACCACTTTCATCTGCGCACTGCCGTTCACGGCAATATTCTTGCTGTCTTTGCTTTCAGGCACCAGGGTCAATTGCTTTGAACTGACAAGAAGATCGAAGACCGGATCCTTGTCGACGAATTCGGCCTTGCCTTCAAGACGCACCAGGCCGGCATCGACGCGTACCAATACCGGTTTCAACTTCAACACGCCCGCTTCAATCGAAATTTGAGAAGGCTCGATCTGCACGGTTTGTTCGCCGCGCTTTACCTTGCCGCTGAATTTGGCGTCGCCCTCGATACCGGTGCCTTGCAGCGAGAACGCCCAGGGCTGATCCGGTGCCAGGCCGAACTGTTCGAACAATAATTGCTCGCTGCCGGCGTTGAATGTCCAATGCGGCTGGCGGCTACCATCGAGCAAACGCAAATCCAGCGACAATTTTCCGGGTGCGGTGCCGTTGATTTTCAAACTGAAATTATCGATGTCGCCTTTGGCATTCAGGGACAACTGCGCCGGTGCGATTCCTTTTTCGGTTACCGCAATATAGCTGCCCACGAGATTGGTCCGGTATTTTTCGCGCGGCAAATACTCGCCTTTCAAACCAAGATTGCCGCGGTCGCTTTTGATGTCCAGCTTCGGCAGATCGACCACGCCGTTCGCCAGGGTCACTTCGGCCCTCGCGTTGTAAATCAGCACCAACTTTTCCTTGCTGTCCTCTATTTGCAGGTGCGTGATCTGCAAATCATCTACCGCAATCGTCATCGGCAAATCAATCGCCGGCAAAAACTCGGGCCAGCGCGGCAACTCGAACGGTTCGTCATCGCTGGGCAAGGTCAGGACGGCGTTGTCTATTTTCAGCGTTTCGATATCCAGCCGTTTCGACAATAAAGGCCATAACGCATTTTTCAGATCGACTTTCTGCGCGGTAAAAACATATTTCGTATCGGCATAGCGAAGGTCGCTGATCGTCAATCCGTTCCACATGCTGCCTTCGAGCTTGGACCAGGTCAGCGAACTGCCTTCAGGCAATTGCGCCGCGATGCGCGCCATCAGGAAATCGCGACCGCCGTCGCTGCGCAATGCCCACAAGCCAAGCAAGGTCAGCAGCACACCGCCGACCAAAGCCAGAATCAACATCAGGCGGACAATGCGGCGCGTCATTGCAGGTCCGGTCCGAGACTGATATGCAAGCGGATGCTTTGGTCCGGCTCGTTCAAGCCGTGTGCAATATCGATGCGAATCGGGCCGACCGGCGAACGCCAACGCAAGCCCAGGCCCACGCCGACATTGGCATCGAATTGTTCGTCGAACGCATCGCCGGCATCAACGAATGCGGCCGCGCCCCAGGTGGGATTAAACATGTGTTCGAATTCGACACTGGCAACCGCAACATGCTTGCCGCCGACAATGGTGGCGATGCCTTCGCCCAATTCGCGATAGCCGTAGCCACGGACGCTACGATCGCCGCCGGCGTAGAAGCGTTGCGAAGGCGGGAACCGGTCGAAATCATTGGTGATCGTGGTGCCCAATTCGCCGCGCAGCAACAGTCGGTTGCTGAACCCGATGCTGTGGATGTAGCGCGCTTCGGTTCGCAGCTGGACGAAATCGATGTCCGAACCAATCGCGGTGCTGCCGACGCGTGCTTCGGCAAAAAAACGATAGCCCTTGCTCGGCGAGTTGATGTCGTCGAATTTCTTGCGTTCCGCCGAAATCACCGGCGCCACGATCGTGCTGTAATCGTGGAAGTCGGTAATCAGGTCGTCGTAGCGCTCGCGTTTGTACTCCAGTGCGCCGGTGAAATCCCAGCCGCGCCAGCGGCCATTTCTGCTCAACGCCAACTCGGTATATTGGGTAGTGATGTCGTTGATTTTTTCTTCGCGAACGGACGTTCTGAAACCGTACCAGCCCTCGATTTTCGAAAATGCCGGCACCCGGTATTGCGCGGTGAAATCGCTTTTTTCCTGCGCGACATTCAAGCCAACGAACAACTTATGCCCTTTCCGGTTCACCCAGCGCCGCTCCAGGCTGCTGGCAAAACCGGCGCCACTGTCGGTGCCGTAGCGAAGACCAAGCGAATAGATGCTGCGCTTTGCCGGCGTCAACGTGATTTGAATCGGAACCACGCCATCCTTGGCCTGATCGGGCAAAGGCTGCACGTTTATCGCGGCAAAATAATCCAGATCGGCCAGCGTTTTTTGCAGTGCGAACAATTCGCTTTGGTCGAACGCCTGCCCCGGTTCCCAGGGCACGAGTTTTTCCAGCAATTCATTGCTGAACTGATGGCCTTCGAAACGAGATTCGCCGAAGCGGTAGCGCGAACCGCCGGTCCAATCGAGCTCGATATCGGCCGCATGTTCCGCACGCGTCACTTCGACTTTGTGGGCGTTCAAATTGGCATCGAAATAACCACGCTCGTTCAACGCGCGGCTGATGTTGATCTTGCTGGTTTCGTAGTTGCCGTGATGAAACACGAAACCGGTTTTCGGCTGGAAAGCCTCGACCTGCGTTTGCACCACAGGATCGTTTCCGGCATCGCCTGCGACATTCAACAATAGCTTGCGAACCTGCACCGGCTCGCCAAGCACCACGGCGAATTGCACGCTGACGTCTTCGCCGTTGCGGACGATTTTGGATTCCACTGCAGCATCGTAATAACCGAAGGTTTCAAGTCCGCGGCGGATCTCCCGCGGTGCCAACCGCATCAGGTAATCCAGCCGGTTGTCGCTGATCACGGTACCGGCCGCCAGTTGCGTGTCGGTCAGCGACAGTTCGCTGCGCACATTCAGGATTTGCGCTTCGTCCAGTCCGGTAAATTCGATCGACTTTACTTGCAAGGCTTGCGCTCGCGCGGCGAGCAACAAGGATACAAAGGCAAAGGCCGTCAGGCTCAAAGGTCGGCTGGTCATAGCGGTACTATAACCAGCCGAACGTGAATATTCCGCTTATCGTGAGTACTTATTGCACGGTTTTGTCATCTTTCTTGCCGAACATTTTTTTGAAGAAGGCACCGATCGCAAGGAATATCAGGACAATGAATTTTTTGCCGGCGAGCAACAGGGCACCCAGCTTGGCAAACAAACCCGCTTTCGCAGCAACGCCGCCGCCCACCAGTGCCGCAAGACCATAGGCCGCCATCTTGTCGGTGCTTGGATTGAAGTCGGCGTAGGTATTGCCGGCGTCGAATTGCGCCATCGGCAAAATCTGTTTCATGCCGTCGTTTACGCGATTCAAGTCTTGCATGCTCGCCACCGCTTCCAGGCTCAAGTAGCCCTCACGGCCCAGTACGCGGATATCGTAGTTCAGCGCATTTCCGGATTCGCCGGCGAACGAGAGCTCTTTCGCCCAATACAGGCGCTTGGTGCTCGCATCGTAACGTGGCTGTTCGGCCCAGCCGACCAGTTCGATTTCCTGATAGCCCTGGCTTTTGCGATCTTCGTTCGATTCCTTCGTGCCGGCTTTCATGTCTTTCAACAAATCGTTGTAATCGATTTTGTTGGCGTCTTCGTCCGAAACATAGCCTTCATCGCTGTAAGTCACCACAACGGCCCAGCTATGTTCGCTCCCCAGCGGATCTTTTTCCGGCACGATCAAGCCAAGCACGGTGTCGTCGGGTGGATTGCCCCAGTAATCTTCCAGCACCTTGCGTGCATCGCTTTTGGCGAGATAACGAAAGCCCGGTTTCAGATCCAGATGCGCCTTCGCTTCCGTCACCGCGACTGCGCCACTCTGATATTGCAACGATTCCAGCAAGGCTTTCGCCTGTGCTTCCCGATCATCGGCTGCCTGCGCGAAGGCCAGGCCGCTAAAACAGAACAAGGCCGTTGCTGCCATCCGGATTAAAAGATTCATTGGATCCCCTTTCGTTTATTGAATTGCCGGCACTTCCCCCGAAATGCCGGTTCCCACTTTAATTACGCAGAAAGCTGTGCAATTTCGGCCACGGCACCGAAACGGTCGGCCAGCTGTTTCAGCAAGGCCAGACGATTATTGCGCACCTTGTCATCTTCAACATTGACCATCACGCTGTCGAAGAAGGCATCGACTTGCGGACGCAGTGTCGCCAAGCGTGAAAGAACGGTAACGTAATCGCGCGATGCCAGGGCCGTATCGGTATCGGCCAGCGCCGAGCTGACGGCGGCATGCAAATCTTTCTCGCCTTGTTCCTGAAGCAGATCGGCATCCACGCTGTTCGGGATGTCGCCTTCGACTTTTCGCAGGATATTGCGGATACGTTTGTTGGCGGCCGCGAGAGCGGGCGCTTCCGGCAGTTGGGCGAATTCGCGAACGGCTTTGAGGCGTTTGTCGAAGTC
>CAZPCE010000083.1:0-7596 GCA_964584915.1 uncultured Arenimonas sp.
GCCCGAAAATCAGCACGTGATCCAGCGAGTCTCCGCGCCGTTTCGACGCTTCGATGAAAATCTTCATCTGCTCGCGAACTGCTTCCTGGCCGAGATATTCGTCCAGCTTTTTCGGACGGATGCTGGCTTCGGCAATATCGTCTTCGCGGGTAGCGCTGGTGGAGATCACGCGATCGTTCATCTAGATCACCACCTGCGTGCCCAACTCGACCAGACGGTTGCCCGGAATTCCGAAGAATTCGGTCGCCGAGGTGGCATTGCGCGACATGACCAGGAACAATTTGTCGCGCCACAGTGCCATACCCTGATCGGCATTCGCGGTAAGTGCTTCACGGCTGGCAAAGAAGGTCGTATCCATCGGATCGAACGCGGGGCCGGGAATTGACCAGCGCTTCAATGCCTTCGGCACGTCGGGGTCTTCCATGTAGCCGTAACGCAGCGTCAGTCGCGCAAAGCCGTGACCAAGATCGGTGTGGGCGACGCGCTCGTTGTCATCCGCGCGCGGCACGCTCAAGGTTTCCACCGACAGGAAAACATTGCGTTCATGCAGCACTTTATTGTGTTTCAGGTTATGCAGAAGCGCCGGCGGCATGTAGTCGTTCGACGGCGTCATGAAAATCGCCGTGCCGCTGACGCGCACCGGCGGATCCACCATCACGCTTTGCACGAAATGTTCGATCCGCAAACTGTCTCGATTGACTTGCTCGCGAACCAGATCACGACCGCGACGCCAGGTGCGCATGATCGTGAACACGACCACCGTGATCGCAAACGGCACCCAGGCACCGTGGAAAAACTTGACGGCGTTGGCGCTGAACAGCGCACTGTCGATCACCAGATAAGTGCCGCCGACAGCGAAGATCGCCCAGCCCGGCCAGCCCCAACGCGATGAAGCCAGTATCATCAGCAACACGGTGTCGATCAACATGGCGCCCGTCACAGACACGCCGTAAGCCGACGCCAGATTGCTGGAAGTCTTGAAGCTGACGACCAGGATCATCACCACGATCAGCAAAATGCGGTTGACCCATGGCACATAAACCTGGCCGATGGTTTCATCGGACGTATGGATCAATTGCAGACGCGGCAGATAACCCAACTGCACCGCCTGGCGGGCGAGCGAGAATGCGCCCGAAATGACCGCCTGCGAAGCAATCACGGTCGCCAACATTGCCAAGCCGATGGCGGGATACAAAAGAATATCCGGCACCATGTGATAAAACGGGTTCGCGACGGTTTCCGGGCTCGCCAGTACCAATGCGCCTTGGCCGAAATAATTCAACAGCAGGCACGGCATTACGAAACCAAGCCAGGCGTAGCGAATCGGGATCCGGCCAAAGTGCCCCATGTCGGCATACAGTGCTTCGCCACCGGTAACCGCCAGAACGACTGCGCCCAATGCAAGCCAGGCGGTCTTGCCGTGTTCGATGAAAAAGTTCACGGCGTAATGCGGACTCAAGGCCTGGAGAATGACCGGGTTTTTGATTATCTGCACAAACCCGAGTATGGCCAAGACGATAAACCAGACGATCATGACAGGGCCAAACATTTTCCCGACTTTATCTGTACCTCTGCGTTGAACTGCAAACAAAACGAGAAGAACCGCAATTGAAATGGGAACCACGTATGGTTTGAAGGCTGGTGTGGCAACTTCAAAGCCTTCTGCTGCCGACAACACCGACATGGCCGGCGTAATCACTGCATCACCGAAGAACAATGCCGTGCCGAGGATACTTAAAATTCCCACGGTATAGGTCAGCGGCGAAGCTATCGGCAAGCTGCGGTTCACCACGGTCATCAAGGCAAGAATGCCGCCCTCGCCGCGGTTGTCCGCGCGCATCACCACCATCACATATTTGATGGTTACGACCAGCAGCATCGCCCAGAAAACCAGACTCAGTATGCCAAACACGTTGTCGCGATCGGGATGCAGGCCGTAGGCATGGCCAAAGGCCTCCTTGATCGTATACAGCGGGCTGGTACCGATATCGCCAAACACCACGCCGATGGCACCCATGATCAGTGGTGCCAGTTTTTTCGAACCGTGCCCATCTTCAACTTGTGACATTGATTTTTTCCAGACGACCTAGCTGCGAAGTGCGGATTTTAACGCTTTTCGGATGATATCTTCAGCCGAATCGCCGGATTCCGCGATTTTGACCATTTTGCTGATTTCCGCCGGTTTGTAGCCTAGCTGTTGCAGGGCAATGCTGGCCTCGCTGACAGGGTCGGCGGGAACGTCCTTGCCACCGGAGAACAACATGGATCCACTAATCAGATCGGCGGCGCGATCGCGCAACTCCACCACGATGCGTTCGGCGGTTTTCTTGCCAATGCCGGGAATGCGACACAAAGCCGTTACATCGCCGCTTTGAACCAGTCGCGCGAATTCGTCGACACTGGAACCGGACAAGATAGCGAGCGCAATTTTCGCGCCTATGCCAGAGACTTTTTGCACTTCGCGAAACAGGCGTCGTTCGTGCTCGCGCATGAAGCCGTACAACGCGACCGAATCCTCCTTCACTGCGTAATGGGTGAACAAGGAAACTTCCCGCCCCATTTCCGGCAGATCATAGAAAGTGGACATCGGCGCTTCGAGTTCATAACCGACACCCTGGACATCGATCACCAGCCATGGCGGTGATTTGTGGATCAAAATCCCTTTCAAGCGACCAATCATTTGCGTCTCCATAATTGCTGTGCCGTCACGCCCACGCGTTTCACCGCCGCGCGCAAATGCGCATGCGTCAGCGCGACACCCAATGCATCGGCAGCATCGGCCTGAAGCTTGCCTTGCAGGTTCAACATCACGCCGACCATGTGCTGCACCTGGATTTTGTCGGCACTGCCCTTGCCGACCACGGCGAGCTTGATTTCCTTCGCGGCATATTCATGCACGGGCAAATCGCGCATCACGGCGGCACACATCGCGGCTCCACGGGCCTGTCCGAGCTTCAGGGCGGAATCGGGATTCTTCGCCATGAATACTTTTTCGATGGCGACTTCTTCGGGTTTGTATTTTTCGATGATCCCGCCCAATTCGTCGAGCAATATTTTCAGGCGTTTCGGAAAATCATCGGCGCCCAGCAAAACAATCGGCGCATGGAATACGTGCACGCAGCGGCCAGTCGCGTCCGAATCGATGATGCCGACGCCGGTACGTTGCGAACCCGGATCGATACCGAGGATGCGGGTCATGCAACAGAACTCGGCTTACGTATAAGCATCTTCACCCAATTCGGCATTCGAATAGACATTCTGCACATCGTCCAGATCTTCGAGCATGCTCAGCATCTTCACGACTTGCTTGGCGACGTCGCCTTCGACCGCGATATCGTTATCGGCGCGCATGGTCACTTCCGCTTCGATATACTTCAGCGAAGCCGCATCCATCGCGGTTTTTACGGCTTCGAAATTCTCCGGTGCGGCGATCACGTCGATGTAACCGTCTTCCGGATACGCCACCACGTCATCGGCACCGGCATCGATCGCGATTTCGGTAATCTTGTCTTCATCGCTACCAGGTTCGAACGTAATCACGCCGAGTTTCTTGAACATGAAAGCCACCGAACCTTCGGTACCCATATTGCCGCCGCATTTACTGAAGGCATGGCGCACTTCAGCGACGGTACGCAACTTGTTTTCGGTCAGGCAATCCACCAAGACGGCGATGCCGCCGGGCGCGTAACCTTCATAACGGATTTCTTCGTAGTTGATGCCATCCAGTTCGCCCGTGGCTTTCTTGATAGCGCGCTCGATCACGTCCTTGCTCATATTCATCGCAAGCGATTTGTCCATGGCAAGACGCAGGCGCGAATTGGTTTTCGGGTCGCCGCCGCCATTGCGGGCCGCAACGCCAATTTCGCGAATCAGCTTGGTAAAAATTTGGCCGCGTTTTGCGTCTTGCACGCCCTTGCGACCTGCGATGGATGGCCCTCTGCCCATACTGGATTTCCGTCTTTAAAGTGTGTTGATAAACAGGCCGTGATTATAGCCCGGGGCCGCAGTCAGCGCTCAAAACAACCGTTTTCAAGAAAGTTGGCCGTGTGTTCGGCCACTTCTTTGGAAAACACCAAGCCGGTATGCGATGTCGGCACGACCAAGTGCTCGCGCAGACCGGGAATTCTGGTTTCCCAAACAGCGACGGTGCCGTCGTGCAAACCGTCGAATTTTCGGATTACCTGTCCCAGCCCCCGTCCTTTCGCGCCGGCAATCACACCCACCTCGCGGTCATCGGGTACGTGCATCAACCCGCCACGCAGCAAAGGCCCGCTTTTCCCGGTCATGAAACCCAGGTGTTTTTCATGCAGCACCCGTGCCGTTCCACTTCCCGCCAACGGCGAGCCCAGGCAAACCACTCGCCCGGAAGGCAACTTCTGGTATCGGTTTAGGGTTTCGATCACCATGAGGCCGCCAAGACTGTGGCCGACCAAATGCACCGGGCCCTTACCGAAGCTGTAGAGCTTCATCGCCAGTTTTTCCATCGATTTGGACGGCGCACGAAACAGGCTGGCATAGTCGAAACGAATGGGAGCAAAACCGCGGGCACGCAAACGGTTCGACAGCATCAGCAACGCAGGGCTGCGCATCCATACGCCGTGAAGCAATATCACCGGTTCCGCCATGCGAAGCTTTCCCCTTGCCTGAAAATGTAGGAGCGACGGAAGTCGCGATCTTGATCAAACCCGGTCCCGACTCCCGTCGGTCCTACAAATTATCTTATTTTGGTTCGCGTACTTTAACGTGCAATTCGGCCAATTGCTTGTCCGGGATTTGCGATGGCGCGCTGGTGAGCAGGCATTGTGCCGATGCCGTTTTCGGAAATGCAATCACGTCGCGGATGGATTCGGTGCCCGCCATCAAGGCGGAAATGCGGTCGATGCCGAATGCAATACCACCATGCGGAGGTGCGCCGTATTTCAGCGCTTCGAGCAGGAAGCCGAATTTCATCTGGGCTTCTTCTTTCGAAATGCCGAGCAAATCGAACACCGTGCTTTGCATGTCGGAACGATGGATACGCACCGAGCCGCCGCCGATTTCATTGCCGTTCAACACCATGTCGTAACCACGGCTGACCGCGGTTTTTGCATTCGCGACCAGATCATTCACGTCGTCGACTTTCGGCGCAGTGAATGGATGATGCAAGGCGGCGTAGCGGTTTTCTTCCTCGTCCCATTCGAACATCGGGAAATCGGTCACCCACATCGGCGCCCAGATGTCCTTGACCAGCTTCAGGTCTTTTGCGACTTTCAGGCGCAAGGCACCCATGAAATCACAGACAACCTTCCATGAGCCGGCGCCGAAGAAAATAATGTCGCCGTTTTGCGCCTGCGTGTTCGAGAGAATGCCTTGCAAAGTCGTATCGTCGATGAATTTCGAGATCGGCGAATTGACGCCTTCGCGACCTTTGGCCAGGTCCTCGACTTTCATGTAAGCCAGTCCCTTGGCGCCATACTTCGCACAGTAGGCGGCGAGATCGTCGATTTGTTTGCGTGACAGAGTGCCACCCGCTGGTATGCGCAGAGCCGCCACGCGACCTTCTTCGTGATTGGCCCAATCGGTGAACACCTTGAATTCGCAGTTCTTGACCAGCTCGGCAATGTCCACCAATTCCAGATCGATACGCAGATCGGGCTTGTCGGAGCCATAGCGACGCATGGTTTCGGCATAGGTCATGCGGGGGAATGGACTGGCGAGTTCAACGTCCTGCACTTCCTTGAACACCTGGCGAATCATGTCTTCCACGAAATCCTGGATATCGCGTTCGGTAATAAACGCGAATTCCATGTCGAGCTGGGTAAATTCCGGCTGGCGGTCGGCGCGCAGATCTTCGTCGCGGAAGCAGCGGGCAATTTGATAATAACGATCCATGCCGGCCATCATCAGCAATTGCTTGAACAATTGCGGCGACTGCGGCAATGCGAAAAATTGACCCGGATGCACGCGTGATGGCACCAGGTAATCGCGTGCGCCTTCCGGCGTCGCCTTGGTCAGGATCGGTGTTTCGATATCCTGGAAACCGCGAGCATCGAGGAAACGGCGCAATGCTTGCACGAGCGCGATACGCTTGCGCATCATTTTCTGCATTTCAGGACGACGCAAATCGAGGTAGCGATAACGCAGGCGAATATCTTCGCCGGGATTTTCGTGGTTGTAGAACGGCAGTGGATCGGATTTATTCAGGATCTCGATCTTTTCGGCCACCACTTCCACCTGACCGGTCTTGATCTTGTCGTTGACCGAATGGCGTGCACGTATGGTGCCGGTGACGCGCAGGCAATATTCGTAGCCCACTTCGGCAGCGATGGCGAAAGCCGGATTGTCGGGCTCAGCCACGACTTGCACTATGCCTTCGTGATCGCGCAAGTCGATAAAACAGACACCGCCAAGATTACGGGCGACATCGGCCCAGCCGCATAAAGTGACCGACTGACCGAGCATGGCCTCTGTGACAAGACCGCAAAAATGGCTACGCATGAAAACTCCAGGACAGACTGGGCGACGAGCGCCGGAAAGCCTTGTATTTTAAGGTTTTGCCGCCTCGGGGGCAAACTAAATATTCAAAATCATGGACTTAAGCGTGGCCTGCCGGCTTTGTTTTGTCCGTATGAAGGCTTAAGCTAAGCCGGCCATCAACTAAAGAGGACTTGCCATGTTCAGATTAGTGTTGCTTTTATGTTTCCTGGCCACGGCATTGGCCGTACCTACCCACGTGCAAGCCGCAAACACCAAAAGTTATGCGCCGGAAAACCTGGGCCAGCTGTCTTATCCGGAACGCGTCCGGGTGATCGAAAAAGAATATTACGAACAATCCGGTGGTCGCGACATTCCCGACGACCAGCTCGAGTTTTATCTGGATTCCGTTGAATCAGGCTGGCGCTTCAGCCGGATCAAGCAGGACATCGCCACCTCGCTCCGGGGCAACGATGGCGGCAACTGGAACCCGGGCGGAAACTGGTCGCCGCGTAACGTGATTTGCTCCAGCATCAAAAACAGATACACCGAATGTCGCACGCCGTTTCGCGGCCGTGCCGTGGTAACCCAGCAGATTTCCAAGACGCGCTGCCAGGAAGGACGCAACTGGGGGCAACGCCAGGGCATGCTCTGGGTTAACCAGGGCTGTCGTGCCCGCTTCAGTGAAACCAGCGGTGGTGGCGGCTGGGACAATGGCAACGATTGGGGAAACAACCGCATCACTTGCGAAAGCAACAACAGCCAGTACCGCGAGTGCCGCACCAATTTCCGCGGTCCGGCCCAGATCTATCGCAAACTTTCCAATAATAGTTGCGACATGAATCGTGACTGGGGTTCGCGTTCCGGCATCGTCTGGGTTCGCAATGGCTGCCGTGCCGAGTTTTACGATAGTTACAACGGCAACGGTAATGGCTGGGGAAACAATAATTACTCCGTTACCTGCTCCAGCGAAAACAGCAACTACAAGACCTGCGCCTGGGATTCGCGTTACGGCAGCCCCCGGCTGATTGAACAGCTTTCAAGGCAATCCTGCATTTCTGGCAGGACTTGGGGTTATGACAATCGCGGCCTGTGGGTCAGCGATGGCTGCCGCGCAAGATTCGGGCCCCGGTAACCATTAAC
>CAZPCE010000083.1:7696-10731 GCA_964584915.1 uncultured Arenimonas sp.
GGCTGGGTACAACGTGAAGTGATCTGCAGCAGCATCAGCAACCAATACCGCGAATGCTCCGCTCCTTTTCGCGGCACTGCCGTGATCACCCAGCAGATTTCCCAATCGTCCTGCATCAAAGGCCAAAGCTGGGGCGAAAAACCCGGAGCAATCTGGGTAAAGAACGGCTGTCGTGCGCGTTTCGGTATCATCACGACCGGTTCGGGCAATATGCCGAATTATCCCGACAATCGCCAATTCGTCACTTGCCAAAGCACCAACAACCGCTACAAGCAATGCAACACCGGCTTTCGCGGTCGCGTTACCTTGGTCAGCCGTTTGCGCAACAGTGCCGCCTGTACTTCGGGCCGTAGCTGGGGTCAACGCGAAGGCATGGTGTGGGTAAGCCGTGGTTGCCGCGCAAGATTCGCATCGGTCGGCCGTCCAGGCCCTGGCGATGACGGCAACTGGAACAATGGAAATAACGGTAACAACGGCAACTGGAATCGCGACCGCAATTATTCGGTCACCTGTTCAAGCCAGGGCGATGCGATGACCCGTTGCGATTGGGATTCCCGTTATGGAAGCCCACGTTTGGTACAACAGCTTTCTACCACCAACTGTGTCAATGGCCGCAACTGGGGTTATGAAAATAACCGCAGCATCTGGGTCAACAATGGTTGCCGCGCCCGCTTCACGGCACAATAAAAGAATTTTACTGATAAAGAAAAAAGCCCCGGGTTTCCGGGGCTTTTTTTATGCGCTGCCGTTGCCGGAAGTTGGCGCGGCAGGTTTTGCTGACGGCGCCGGCTCGGTTTTGGCAGCCGGTTTGGCTTCCGGTTTTGCTTCGGAAGCGGACGATGATTTCGTATCGCCGCTATCGGCCAGATTGCGTTTCTTGTCGCCGTCTTTCTTGAAATCGGTCTCGTACCAGCCGCCACCGGCCAAACGAAATTGCGGCGCGGTCAATTGGCGACGCAGGGTCTCTTTTCCGCATTCCGGGCACACGGTCGGATCGGTATCCGACAATTTTTGCAGGCGATCAAATTGATGGCCGCAACTTTCACATTCAAAACCATAGATGGGCATTTTTGCTTCCTGATCGTTCTAAAGCATTTACGAAAAGATCGTCATCCCGTACAGGCGGGAATGAAACGTTATTTGGTTTTCCTGTTCATCACGGCCAGAATCAAACGGCTTCCAACTGCTCGTAAATCTCCAGCCACTCTGCTTCCAGCGTTTCAATATTTTTTATCACGCTATCCTGCCTGGATGAAAGTGCTGCCAATTCCTTTATATGGACTTTGCAGAACTCTTCGTCGGCAAACTGGTTTTCAATCTGCAATTTTTCGGCCTTGTATTTCTCCAGTTCCGTTTCGATTGACTGAAAACGTTTGCGAAGACCGCGCATTTCATTATCGGTACGCAGCGGACTGGATTTTACGGTCTTGTCTGGCTTGGCCGTCTTGGTGTCGCCGGCCTTATTGCCGCGTGCACGCAACCATGCCGCGTATTCATCCAGATCGCCTTCGAAGGATTCCACCTTGCCATCCGCGACGCGCCAGAAGGTATCGCAGACCAGGCCGATCAAATGGCGATCATGCGAGACCATCACGATCGCGCCTTCAAATTCCGACAATGCTTCAGCCAGGGCCTCGCGCATTTCAAGATCAAGATGGTTGGTCGGTTCGTCGAGCAGCATCACGTTCGGTTTATTGTAGGCAATGATGGCCAATGCAAGACGAGCGCGCTCGCCGCCGGAAAAACCATCGACCGATTCAAAGGCGCGATCGCCGGCAAAATTCCAGGTGCCCAGATAATTTCGCAATACCTGGTCGCCGGCATCCGGCGCCACTTCTTTCAGGTGCCATAGCGGGCTCTGCCCTTCTTCCAGACTCTCGACCGTGTGCTGCGCGAAGTAGCCGATCTTCAAATCCGGGTGCGCAATGCGTTCGCCGGCCAACAAAGGCAATTCGCCAACCAGCGTTTTCACCAGCGTCGATTTACCGGCACCGTTCGGCCCCAGCAATGCCACGCGATCTCCCGCTTCCAGACCGAAACCGACGTTTTCCAGGATGCGGATGCTGCCGTAACCGGCATCGACATGATTCAGGCGCAACAGGGAATGCGGCAGCTTGACCGGTTCCGGGAAATTGATCTTGAAGTTGCGCTCGGCGCGAACGGCTTCGGTGCCGGACATTTTTTCCAGGCGCTTCACGCGTGATTGCGCCTGCTTGGCCTTGCTGGCCTGTGCCTTGAAGCGATCGATGAAGCTTTGCAGATGCGCACGTTCGGCCTGTTCTTTTTCAAAGGTGATTTGTTGCAGGCGTAAATGCTCCGAACGCTGGCGTTCGAATGCGGTGTAACCACCGACGTAAAGTTTGGCGCGACCATCGTGCAGATGCAGGGTGTGCGTGCAGACTTCATCAAGAAACTCACGGTCATGCGAAATGACCAGCATCGTGCCCTGGTATTTCAGCAACCATTGCTCCATCCACAACACGGCGTCCAAATCCAGATGGTTGGTCGGTTCGTCGAGCAGCAGCAAATCCGACGGACACATCAGCGCGCGCGCGACGTTCAGTCGAACGCGCCAACCGCCGGAGAAATCGGATACCGCCTGCTCATGCGCCTCGGGCGGGAATCCCAAACCATGCAATAAACGGCCTGCGCGCGCGGTGGCATCATAACCATTGATTTCGGAAAGTTTCTGGTGGGCCGCGGCAACCGCATCCCAATCTTCGCGTTGCATGGCATCGGCTTCGGCCTTGATCACCGAAGCGACTTCGGTATCGCCGCTCAACACGAATTCAATCGCGGCATCGGGCAAGGATGGCGTTTCCTGCGCCACGCTGGCGAGACGGATCTTGCCGGAGAAGTCCAGGTCGCCGCTATCGGCTTCCACTTCGCGAGTGAAGGCCGCGAACAGACTGGATTTGCCGCAACCATTGCGCCCCACTACGCCCACGCGCCATCCGGCTTGCAGAGTAAGGTCCATTTGTGAGAGCAGCAGGCGTTCGCCCCGGCGCAGAGCGAAATTACGGAAAGAGATCATG
>CAZPCE010000084.1:0-10644 GCA_964584915.1 uncultured Arenimonas sp.
CACTCCCACTTTACGTCCCGATTTTGGTATTTGGCGCGGGCGCTGTCGTGGCTGCATCACAAGGTTTTGCCTGGCTGGGCGCGATTAGCCTGCTTGGAGCCGGCCTGGTGATTTCAATCGTGCTTGCTCCCGTCGCCGCCGCCGCTGCCATAAAAATTTCACTGACTTGAAATGAAAGCCTTAATACTTTGGTTCAACACTACCGGCTCACCTCCCAACTTCGAGCGCTATGCCGCCCGATGGATCCCGATCTGGTTTGCGCTGGCATTTGTTTGCCTGCTGATAGGTTCCGCCGGCGGATTGTTCTTGGTGCCGGCCGATTCCAAGCAGGGTGAAATATTTCGCATCATCTACATCCACGTTCCTGCCGCATGGATGAGTCTGTTCGTATTCATTGTAATGGCGGTACAGGCATTCATCGCACTCGTGTGGCGCATAAAAATCTGCGAACTACTGACGATTGCCTGCGCCCATATCGGACTGATGTTCACTGCCATTACCCTCATCACCGGCTCCATCTGGGGTAAACCCACCTGGGGTACCTGGTGGACCTGGGACCCGCGACTTACGTCGGAACTCGTAATGCTGTTTATCTATCTGGGCATCATCGGCTTATACAACGCAATCGAAGACCGCCGTTCGGCAGCGCGAGCGGCGGCTTTCCTGGTGCTGATCGGTTTGATCAACGTGCCGATCGTGCATTTCTCGGTCACCTGGTGGAACACTTTGCATCAAGGCGAAACCATTCGCGTGGTCGGTGAATCGAAAATGGCCGCCGAATTGATGTGGCCGCTCATCGCGATGACGCTTGCGACAAAATTCTGGTTCCTTGGCTCCGTGCTTCAGCGCGCGCGGGCAATGAACCTTGCCCATGAAGCGAACAAGGACTGGGCGAAAAAACTGGCGGAGTCGAAGCAATGATCCATCTACACGGCGAATTCGTTGCTGCGGCCTACATCATTTTTGCACTCGCACTGCTGTGGGATTATTTTGCACCGCGCCTCGAATACAGGAAAACGCTGCGAAACATTCTTCTGCGCGCACGTCGCACCAAGTAATTTTCCAAGGATATATTGATGAACCCCACACGCATCCGCAGAATCTGGTTAATTGTTTTACTGTTGGTGGTTGCCGCCGTTGCCGGCACGCTGATTACGTTTGCCATGCAGGAAAACATGACTTACCTGTTCACCCCAACCCAGGTTAAAAACAACGAAGCGCCCAAGGATGCAAGATTCCGTCTCGGCGGCGTGGTCTGCGAAGGCACCGTCAAACGTACAGATGGGGCTCTTAATGTTTCTTTCTCGGTAACCGATCGTGTCAATCAGGTCATCGTGCAGCACGAAGGCATTCTTCCCGACATGTTCAAGGAAGGCACCAGCATTATCGCAACGGGAAAAATGCAGGGCAATGAATTCATCGCGAGCGAAGTGCTGGCGAAGCACGATGAAACCTACACGCCAAAGGAAGTCCAGGACGCGATGAAAAAAGCCAAGGAACTTCACACCAAATCTTGCGGCGCACTCTGATGCTACCGGAAATCGGACAGATAAGCCTGATACTTTCGCTGCTGACGTCGTGCCTGCTGGCGTGCATGCCTTTGTGGGGCGCACATAAAAACGATTCGGCATTGATGCGAACCGCCAGGCCTTTGGTCTATGCGCAATTAATTTTTGTCGTGCTGGCAATTGGACTGCTGGCCTACAGTTTCACCGTTCACGATTTTTCAGTTGCCTATGTGCAGAGGAATTCGAATTCCCTTCTGCCTTTCGCCTATCAGCTTTCTGCCGTCTGGGGCGCTCACGAAGGTTCATTGTTGCTCTGGATCACGATCCTTTCGATATGGACCGCCGCCGTTGCGATCTTTTCGAAACAATTGCCGGAAAAAGTCGTGGCTCGCGTTCTGGCGGTGATGGGAATGATCGCCGTGGGCTTCATTTCCTTCACGCTTTTTACTTCCGACCCATTCACGCGCGCATTTCCGGTGGCATCCGAAGGCGTCGATTTGAATCCGCTATTGCAAGACCCCGGATTGATATTCCATCCGCCATTGCTATACACCGGTTATGTCGGTTTTGCGGTGGCATTCGCATTCGCGATTGCGGCGTTGATCGACGGAAAACTCGATGCGCAATGGATTCGCTGGTCGCGTCCATGGACGAATATCGCCTGGGCGTTTCTGACCCTGGGAATTGCACTCGGCAGTTTCTGGGCTTACTACGAACTCGGCTGGGGCGGCTGGTGGTTTTGGGATCCGGTTGAAAACGCCAGCTTCATGCCGTGGCTGGTCGGTGCGGCATTGATCCATTCACAGGCAGTGACCGAAAAACGAGGCAGTTTCAAGAGCTGGACTTTGCTGCTTGCGATTGCCGCGTTTTCGTTATCGCTGCTCGGCACGTTTCTGGTGCGTTCCGGCGTGCTGACATCAGTGCACGCTTTCGCATCCGATCCGGAGCGCGGGTTATTCATCCTGACATTCCTGATCATCGTGATCGGCGGCTCGCTCGTGCTGTTTGCGTTGCGTGTGCCTAGCAAGGACGAATCCGGACAACCGTTTACCGGTTATTCCCGTGAAACCCTGTTGCTGCTGAACAACCTATTGCTGACAGCCGCTGCATTCATGGTGCTGATCGGTACGCTTTATCCTTTATTTGCCGATGCGTTGAAGCTCGGAAAAATCTCGGTCGGCTCGCCCTACTTCGGATTTTTGTTTTCATTGCTGATGCTGCCACTGGTCATGTTGCTGCCGTTCGGCCCTCTCACGCGCTGGCAAAACGACCAATCATCGAAAGTGGTAAAGCTGTTGGCTCCCTGGGCAATACTTGCAATCGTTTCGGGCGCAGTCAGCTTCTTTTTCCTGAAAGACAGTGGCCTTAAATCAACCGGCGGCATAATCGCGGCTGTCTGGATTCTGCTGGGCACTTTCGCATTCATACGTACGCGCTTCAAAAGTTCCGGTAACCGTTTTACCGCAGAGATGATCGGCATGACGTTGGCACATGCCGGCGTCGGCCTGTTTTTCTTCGGCGTACTGATGACCGAAAGCCTGAGCATCGAAAAAGACGTCGCGGCAAAACCGAACTCCACTTTTTCAATGCGCGGCTACGATTTCAGTTTTGAAGGCGTCCAACAAGTCGAAGGCCCGAATTACGTTGCCGATCGCGGCACCATTGTCGTTCGCAAAAACAATGGTTTGGTGGCCACGCTAAATCCGGAAAAACGCATGTATGCCAGCGGTGGAAACAGCATGACCGAAGCGGCGATCAACTCGAAGCCGCATCGCGATCTTTATGTCGCGCTGGGCGAGCCACTCGATGACAAAGGTAGTTGGTCACTGCGCCTGTACGTGAAACCGTTTATCCGTTTTATCTGGCTGGGCGCCCTGCTGATGGCCGTCGGCGGTTTTGCAGTGAGTTTCGATAAACGCTTCAAACGTCGCAACGCAAACGAGGCAAATCCGTGAGCACCCGTTTTCTGCCATTGATCGCATTTATCGGCCTGGCTTTATTGCTGTTTGTCGGCGTAAGGATGAATTCGGGCAAGGACAATAGTGCTATCCCATCGCCGCTGATCGGCAAACCGGCACCGCAATTTTCCTTGCCGGTGCTCAACCAGCCAGACCGGATGATCAAGACCGGAGACCTGAAAGGCCAAAGCTATTTGCTGAACGTCTGGGGCAGTTGGTGCCCCGCCTGCCAAATCGAACATCCGGTCATTACCGAACTGGCAAAAAGCGGCAAGTTAAAAGTCGTCGGCTACAACTACAAGGACGAGACAGAAGCCGCCAATCGATGGTTGCAGCAATTCGGTAATCCTTACGATTTGATTCTGTTTGATGAGGAAGGGCGCGTCGCGCTGGACTGGGGCATTTACGGCGCACCGGAAACTTTCCTGGTGGACGCCGACGGCATCGTGCGCTGGAAGCATGTCGGCCCGATCACGCCGGAAATCATCGAACAGGAAATACTCCCGCTACTGGAGTCGAAGCTATGAAAAAAATCATTTTCCTTGCCCTGTTTTTTTTCAGCCAAGCGCTGCTGGCTATCGACCCGACCGACTACCGGAGTGCCGAAGAGGAACAGCGATTTCGCAGCCTGGCCGCCGAGCTTCGCTGCGTGATGTGTCAAAACCAGAGCCTCGCGGATTCCAACGCGATGATCGCCAAGGATTTGCGACTGGAACTGCTGAGCCTGATTCGCGAAGGCAAATCGGATGAAGAAATCAAGCAATTCATGGTGACCCGCTATACCGATTTCGTCCTGTACAAGCCACCGATGCGCCCGGGCACTTGGTTGCTCTGGTTTGGTCCCCTGCTGGTGCTGGCTTTTGGCGCACTGAGTGTTTTTGTGATCGTCAAAAAACGAAGCGCCGCGATGCCGGCAACAAACTCTCAAAATAATCACGCGCAAGTTGACAACGAGCAGGAATGGTAATGACTTTTTTCGTTTTAGCCGCTGCACTACTGGTAATGATCGCCCTCGGTATGGCGACTTACCCGTTGATCAAAACCCAGCGAAAACTTGCCGCTGCATTAATCGTGGCCCTGCCCCTGCTGACGTTTGCGCTGTATCGTTTTGTCGGCAGCCCGCAGGCACTCGATGCCGCATTTATTGCTGAAAACAAAAATCAGGCTGCACCGGATATCAATACGGCCATTGCGAATCTTCAACAGGAATTGAAATCCAATCCCGGCAATATCGAAGGTTGGGTATTGCTTGCCCGCACGCACAATGCAATGGGCAACTTCGAAGAAGCCGATAGCGCTTTCAGAAAAGCGATTTCGCTTGACCCCGTCAATCCGGACCTGAAAGCCGAATTGGCCGAAGCCATGCTGCGCTCCAGCAAGGAACGGACTTTTCCGGCAGAAGCGATCAATCTTCTGAAGCAAGCTCTGTCGGAAAACCCGGAGCATGAGCGCGCCTTGTTTTTCATGGGCATGCATTTCCTGCAGCAAGGCGATTTGGCGCAGGCCGAAATCTACCTGAATAAACTGCTTCCCAAACTCGACACGGAAGCCGCCAACGCATTGCGCGAACAAATCAATATTGCCCGCGCCGAACAAAATAAACCGCCGCTGGAAATGGTCGCCGCCGACAAAAATACGAATGCGGGCACCCTCAAAATCATGGTGTCGCTGGACGAATCTCTCACATCGGCAGTCAGACCGGGCGCCGTGTTATTCGTCTTTGCGAAATCCGTCAACGGCGGCGGACCGCCGGTCGCGGCCAAGCGTATCGTCATAAACACCTTCCCGATCGAACTGGAATTGAGCGATGCCGACAGCCTGATGCCGACGGCGAATCTGTCCTCGCAAGATAAAGTGTCCATCTCTGCCCGCATTTCAATGCAGGGCATTGCGAATGCGCAAGCGGGCGATATCGAAGCAGACTCGGTTGTTACCGACACCAAAAATACGAAAGCCATCGAAATAGAATTATCGCGGATCGCCCGATGACGGAATTCATTCCAAAAAATTCTTTGTTTGTTGATTTGCCCTCGCCTTTTGCGATGAAGCGTGGCAGCGAATTGATCGGCGCCCATATGGCCTACGAAACATGGGGCGAATTGAATGCGGATGCCAGCAACGCAGTCCTGATTCTGACCGGCTTGTCGCCCAACGCCCACGCAGCCTCGAACGCCGCCAATACCGATGCCGGTTGGTGGGAAGCCATGTTGGGACCGGGCAAAGCCATCGATACCCATCGCTGGTTTGTGATCTGCGTAAATTCACTCGGCAGTTGCAAAGGTTCTACCGGCCCTGCATCGATCAATCCACTGACGAATAAAACCTATTGCCTCGATTTTCCGGAACTGTCGATTGAAGACGGAGCCAATGCCGCGTTTGAAGTCGTGAAGGCACTGGGCATCACGCAACTCGCCTGCGTAATTGGCAACTCGATGGGCGGCATGACTGCACTCGCCTACCTGCTCTTGCATCCGGGCAGCGCTCGTTCGCATATCAATGTGTCCGGCAGTGCCCGCGCGTTGCCGTTTTCGATTGCGATCCGTTCCTTGCAGCGCGAGGCCATCCGTCTTGATCCGCAATGGAATCAGGGCCATTACACCGACGAACAGTATCCCGAAAACGGCATGCGCATGGCCCGCAAACTTGGCGTGGTGACTTATCGTTCAGCCATGGAATGGGATGGTCGTTTCGGTCGCGTGCGTTTCGATAGCGAATGTTTCGATGACGATCCGTTCGGGCTGGAATTTGAAGTGGAGCGTTATCTCGAAGGCCATGCCCGTCGTTTCGTTCATCAATTCGACCCCAATTGCTACCTGTATTTAAGCCGTTCGATGGACTGGTTTGACGCTGCCGAATACGGCCAGGGCGACGTGATGCGCGCACTCGCTTCGATCAAGCTTGATCGTGCGCTTTCGATTGGCGTGCATACCGACATCCTTTTCCCGCTTCAGCAACAGGAACAAATCGCCGAAGGCCTGCGAGCAGGCGGTTGTGAAGCCGAATTCGCGCCCTTGCCGTCGCCGCAGGGCCATGATGCGTTCCTGGTCGATATCGAGCGTTTCAGCCCGACTATCGCGGCTTTCCTGGCAAAGTTATAGACTATCCCGATGGAAGACTATCCGACATTCACCGGCCGCGATGCCCTGCTCTTGATGATCGACGAGGCGATGGAACTCGGCGATCACGAAGCCATTACCACCTCATTGCGGGACGGGTTGTGCCGCCTGATTCGCGATAAAACCGTATTCCTGCCCGATTGCGTGTTCGAGCCCGTTGAAGGCCATTACGCCCGCCGCGAACTTTACGCCTGCTCAAAAACCGGCATCAGCGTGGTCGCCATGACCTGGGCGCCAGGCCAGGGCACTCCGATCCACGACCACTGCGGACTCTGGTGCGTGGAAGGGGTATGGCAGGGAAATCTGGAAATTGTCCGTTACGAGCTCGAAGAGACCAATTGCGATCTGCACCGGTTCTCGATGCACGAGACCCTGATCGCCGGAACAGGTACCGCAGGCAGCCTGTTACCGCCGCACGAATACCACACCATTCGTAACCCAAACGAAAAGCAAATCGCCATTTCCCTGCATATTTACCAGGCCGCGATGAACGATTGCGCCACGTTCGAACCCCAGGGCGAAAACTGGTATCTCCGTAAAAAGAAAACACTTTGCCTTGATACCGTCGAATGTCGCTGACATTCCGGAAAAACTTGGTATAATTCGCGCTCACTTCGGGCCGAAGTGGCGGAACGGTAGACGCAGCGGATTCAAAATCCGCCGAGGTAACCCCTTGTGAGAGTTCGAGTCTCTCCTTCGGCACCAAAATAGTTATACGGATATCACAGCCTCGCGCTGTTGAGCTGAAAGGCGCCATGTTGAACAGGCGCTTTTTTTTGTGCCTGAAAAACCGCTCAAGCCCCGACGATATAACGCGAACGCTTCCCGAGCAAAGCTTTCAGTAAATAACAAACGGCCATAGAAGCCACTAGAGCAGCCATAGCTATTCCAAGTGCGATCAGCATTACATTGATTGCGCTAACGGGCGTCGGCACCCACTTCAACAGGTAATGACAGCCCAGAAGCAAAAAAAACAAATGCAAAAAGTAGATCGCAAATGCCTGGTCGGCAACCTTGTCGAGCCATCGCGGCAGTCCGGCTTCATGGCGATGCAGCGCCTCGACCACGAAACCTGCGATTGCCATTCTCTGCACGTAGGTTAATGACTCCCTTACCGATATCGGACCGAGAAATTCGAAATTGTTTTCATACAGGCAGAACAACACGATGGAACTCAAAACCACGATGGCCAGGAGCTGCCAGCGCCAACGCGTAAACAGCAAGCGCTTCCCGCCATAGTCTTCACCGAGATAAAGACCGACCGCGTATATGCCGGTGAAGTGTCCCAGCATCTGCAGCGTAATGTCCGAGCCGGTACGCGAAAGCAATAGCGGCATGAAGGCAAATATCAAAAGATAGATATTGCCGAAACGACTGCGTAACAATTTCAACAACACCGGCGTCAACGCAAACAACACCATGACCACCGGAATATACCAGTAATTATTCAGCGCCCGGCCATTAAACAGGTTTACCAGATAGGCATGCCCGAATGAGCTCCACCCTCCATCCCAAAGCTTTAGCCCGACTCCAACTTCCACGGCGATGAAGGTGAACAACAGGCTCATCAGCGCATAGGGCAGCAGCACCTTGCCCAGCTTGTCGACGATAAATCTTTGCCATCCCCGCGATTCCAGAACGGCCGTAAAAAGTACGCCGGAGATCAGTGCAAAATAGATGGTGCCGCTGTGGAAAAGCGTTTCGGAAATATATTTCAACCGTAAAGCCGATATTCCTTCCGTTCCGGGAGCGGCAAAAAAGTAAACCGCACCGGCAAATGCGTGCAGCAATACGATATCCAGAATAGCCAGACCGCGAAATGCGTGTAGAGGCCGCAAATATGCCTTGTTCGACCCAGGCACCACGTTTTCGCCCATGTTCGCTTTCCGGCCATTGCGGTCAAGCCGCCGATCAAAGATTGTAAATCAAAATGCAATCTATAGACTCGGGCAGGTCGGGATTTGAACCTTTTTGCATCGAGGATCACTCTTGAGAGATAAATCCATAATTTGATGCAGCAGCCAGATGATCAGCACAATGATAAAGACCCTCGTTTCAATCGCGGCTGGCACCATTTTCGCCACGGCGACCGTGATACTGGTTGCGATCTACTGGATATTCGGCTTGCTCGCACGGGTATTTAGCGTGCTGCTCATACCATTCCGTCGGTTATTCGTGGCCCGTTAACCCCGAGGCCAGGGCCACCAGCCCTTACCCGTAAGCGCATAACGATCTGCAGCCCGCTCCATCGGATTTTTCACGCTTATCCCACCGCTCAGAAAGTAAATCGGCAGAAAGAATATTCCAAGCGACATGTATTGATAGACATGCGCGCGTTCATGGTTGCCGATGCGAATGCAATCGTTGCGATTGCCATCGGCACGGCATTGGTAGGTTGTCACGACTGCATCAAGGTCTTTGGCCGTATTAAGAATCACATTGCCGAATGTAATAGCACCGCCGGGACCAAAGGGAAACCGGGAAAATACCAACGCATGGTCCGAATAGCGCAATCGCGAGCCCAATGGCATTGTCATTAAACCGGCCACCAGGCCAACGAGAGTCATCGGCAACGCCCAAACCATGCCCAACAAAAACAAGATACCGGAAGCAAGTCCCTTCAACTTTGTTTTTGTCGGCACCATGGTCAATTGCTCCAGGAACGTCGCATCAGGGCTTCAGTATAGTTCGCCGGCATGGCTTCCGCCGCTGTCATCAGGGTGTTGACCGCCCAGCAAGCGTCGGCATCGCTCGCCGCCTGCACGTTCCCCATGATTCGAATCATTTTCTCCGCGGATTCGCCGTGGTAGGTGCGGCTTAAATCACGCAATGCGGACTGATAGGTTTCCTCGTTGACCGGGATGGCGGGAACATTCTCGACATCGGCCACCATGGCATCGTACATAAAGTCGGTCATCGACTTGTGGTGCTTCGCCGGCAGCCTTTCAAGTGCGCCCAACACATCCATCGTAAGCTCTTTGTCAAAATCATCCTGCGGTCTTGCCAGTTTTGCACAACTGCGTTCCGGCAAGCGCACCATCATGGCAACCATGGCCCTGTTCTCGGCCACGATTTGTTTGCGTGGCAAAGTCATCGCGCCACGCCGAAGCATTTCCTGCTGGATAGCGAACAAACCCTTGCTCGAAATGGTGCCGCCGAACTTGTCGACTATTTTTTCATTCGAATTGAAGCGATCCACGAAAGCCTGGTGTTGCTGGTACAAAGGCGAACTTGCAGGCAGCGGGTTGATCATTTGCACGCGTCCGAAAGGCAGGCTAACGCTCCCTTGCTGGCTTGCTTTGTAAAGAACGGAACCGACGATAAGGATCAACATTGCAAGCAGTATTTTTTTCATTTTCAGTTCTCGTTTTTCTAAAGAAAATGCGGACCGAAGTCCGCATTTTTTGTTTCCACTCCGGGCTCGATATCAGGCTTCTGCAGCGGCCTGGTCTTCGCCTTCGGTAACGGCTTTCATCGACAAACGGATACGGCCCTGCTTATCAACTTCGAGTACTTTCACTTTGACGATATCGCCTTCCTTGAGCTTGTCGGAAACTTTCTCGACGCGCTCATCGGAGATTTGCGAAACGTGCACCAGACCGTCTTTACCCGGCAGAATGGTAACGAACGCACCAAAGTCCATGATCTTGGCGACTTTGCCTTCGTAGATACGGCCCGGTTCGACGTCGGAAACAATTTGGTCGATACGGGCACGTGCGGCTTCGGCTGCTGCCAGGTTGACCGAGGCGATGGTAATGGTGCCGTCGTCCTTGATATCGATTTGGGTGCCGGTTTCCTTGGTAATGGCTTGAATGGTCGCACCACCTTTACCGATAACTTCGCGAATTTTGTCCGGATGCACTTTCATGGTCAGCAGACGCGGAGCGAATTCAGACAGTTCGGCACGAGGTGCCGTCATGGCTTTCGCCATTTCACCGAGGATATGGATGCGGCCGTCTTTGGCCTGCGCCAAGGCGACCTTCATGATTTCTTCGGTGATGCCGTCGATCTTGATGTCCATCTGCAATGCCGAGATACCCTTGTGGCTACCTGCAACCTTGA
>CAZPCE010000085.1:0-7037 GCA_964584915.1 uncultured Arenimonas sp.
ATTTTGGCCTTGGCGCTCGGGGTCAGCATCGGCGCGATAGCAGGCTATGCCGGCGGCTGGGTCGAGCGCGTGATCGTGCGCTTGCTGGACGTGATGTCGGCATTGCCGTTTTTACTGATCGTGATTTTATTGCTGAGCCTGTTCGGGCGTTCGATGTTTTTGCTGCTGGCCGCCATCGGCGCCTATGTCTGGATCGATCTGGCGCGCGTGATGCGCAGCGAAGCCGCGCGTTTGCGGGAAGCGCCGTTCGTGCTGGCTTCGATTGCCGCCGGCGCGCGTTTCGATCAGGTGCTGCGCTGGCATTTGTTGCCGAATCTGATGCCGATCGCCTGGGTGTATCTGGGATTGATTTTGCCTCAGGCCATCCTGGTCGAAAGTTTTCTCGGTTTTCTTGGATTAAGCGTGGACGAGCCTTCCGCTAGCTGGGGAAGTTTGCTGTATGAAGGTGCGCAGGAAATGGACAGTGCGCCATGGTCGCTGATTTTCCCGGCGGTTTTCCTGGTCGCGACCTTGGCCAGCTTCCAGTTTCTCGGTGATGGCTTGCGTGACTGGCTCGATGTTCGCAAGGACGATTCGCGGTGACGCCGGTTTTCAGCGTTGAAAACCTGCAGGTGCATTTGGCCAAGCAGGCCGAGCCTTTGCTGGGTCCTTTGTCTTTGCAGTGCGGCGAGTCAGAATGCCTGGGTCTTGTGGGTGAATCGGGCAGCGGCAAGAGTCTGACTGCTTTGTCGCTGCTCGGCTTGTTGCCGCCGGGTTTGCGGGCAAGCGGCCGCCTGCAATTATTTGGCGAAGAGATCGTATTCGATTCACCGCAACATCGTGCCATGCTGGGCCGCGCCATTGCCTGGATGCCGCAGGATGCTTCGGCAGCCTTGCATCCATTGCGGACGGTAGGCGACCAGCTTTGCGAATCGATCAAGGTACTGCAAAAAATTACCGTCGTCGAAGCAAGAAAAGCGGCGCTGCATTTGTTCGCGCAACTCGAATTGCCGGAGCCGGAACACCTTCAACACCGTTATCCGCACCAACTCTCGGGCGGACAACGGCAACGCGTGCTGCTGGCGATCGCATTGGCCGGAAAACCCAGAATACTGATTGCCGACGAACCCACTTCCGCACTGGACCCGCGCCTGGCTCGCGAAGCGCTCGAGCTGCTCGATTCCTTGCGGCAGAAATTGCAGCTGGCCATCTTGCTGATCAGCCACGATTTGCCTTTGCTGGGTGCGTATGCGCAGCGCGTGACGGTTTTGCAGCGCGGCAAGGTGGTTGAAACCGGTAGTGTCGAACAGATTTTCCGCGACGCCACACATCCCTATACCCGGGAATTGCTGGCAGCCGAACACTTGCCTGCTCCTGCAGCGCATGCGATAGGCGCCTCCATTTTGCAGGTGGATCAACTCAGCATTCGCTACCCGCGTGCAAAAACCAATGCCGTCGACCAGGTGCGATTCGATTTGAAACGCGGCCAATGCCTGGTCGTGCTCGGCGAAAGCGGCAGCGGCAAAAGCAGCCTCGGCCGCGCCTGCCTTCGCCTGATCAAGCAGGGCGTTCACGGCAGCGTGAAACTGGACGGTGAAGATATCTTGCAGGCACCGCGCCATCGCCTGCGCCTGCTGCGTCGTCGCATGGGCGTCGTTTTCCAGGATCCGGCCGCCTCGCTGAATCCGCGTAAAAAAATAGTCGACATCATCGGCGAACCGCTGTGCATTCAAACCGACATGAGCGCCGCGCAACGTCGCGTCCGCGCCAGCGAATTGCTGCGGCAAGTCGGCATGGACGACACTGCGCTTGAACGTTATCGGCACCAGTTTTCCGGTGGCCAGCAACAGCGGATCGCGATTGCGCGCGCACTGGCGATGTCGCCGGACATTCTGCTGTGCGATGAAGCGGTTTCCGCGCTGGATGCCCACCATCGTTCGGAAATCGTAAGATTGCTGGGCGATATCGTTCAGACGCGCGGCCTGGCGCTGGTCTTCATTACACACGACCTTGCATGTGCGAAAGCGTTGGCCGATCAGGTGTTAATCATGGACAGGGGACGTATTTTGGAACAGGGTTCGGCCACGGATATTTGGCAACGTGCGCAACATCCTGTAACACGCGCGCTTATCGCGGCCAGACCGGGAGTTGCAAGCTAGACGAAAACAGCTCTCTGTGGCAACGTGCTAACAATGGCTTTTAGAAATCTTCTATTGCGCGAACCCGATTCTTTCGACCAGACATTGCTCTGGGCGCAGGACATGGCGTCACTCGCGAGCGCCACCCTGCTCCATTTCGAAAGCCTTGGCGCGCGCAACGCCAAACTGGTCTGGCATACGGCTTTATCCGAGCCCAATGACTGGAAATCGGTGCCGGACGCCGAATTGACCGACGATGAAATCATCCTGATCCGTCAAGCGCGCCAGCAAGGCAGCTACGCCGAGAAAATCGGCACCGAGATCGTGCACGTTGCGATTTTGTTGACCGGCCAGCAACACCTGTGGGCCTGTCTCTGTGTTGATCTCGATACCAATGCATCCGATCCGCGCCAGCGGAAAGAATGGCAGGAATCGCTGAGCAAACTCGCCTTGCGCAGCCAGTCGGTATTGCAAACCGAGCGCTTGCGTGTCGACGTCGACCGCCTGGCCCGTGCCGAACGTTTGCAGCGTTCGCTGTTTGCGATCAGCGACCTGGCCAACTCCGACAAGGAAACGCACGAAGTCCTGCATGATCTGCACCAGATCGTGGGTCGCCTGATGTATGCGGAGAATTTCTTCATCGTCCGCTACGACCGCAGCGATGAAACCATGCGCTTCATTTATTTTGTCGATGCGCACGATTCGATCACGCCGGACCCCGAAGAAAAAATCCACACCAGGGACATTCCCAACAGCGTCACGATGGCCATGCTGCGTTATGGAAAACCGATCCATGGTCCCTCCAGCGAAATCATCAAGTCCCTCGATGTTCCGCGCGACGAAAGCCTGGGCCCGGAAAGCCTGGACTGGCTCGGCGTTCCCATGCTTGACCATGGCGAAGTGGTCGGCGGTGTGGTGGTACAGAGTTACGACGCCGAGCATTGCTATACCAACGAAGACCAGGCGCTGCTGGCCTATGTCGCGCAACATATCCTGACCGCATTGCAAAGACGCGAAGCGCAGGAAGAACTGGAAAAGCGCGTCAGCGAACGCACTTTCGAATTACAGCAGGAAGTTGCCGTCCGCCAGCGCGGCGAACGCCTGCAGCAAGCGCTGTTCCGGATTGCCGAAGTCAGCCAGAGCAGCGCCAGCATGGATTCGTTTTATGCCTCGGTGCATAAAATCGTTGGCGAATTGCTGCACGCGAAGAATTTCTATATCGCTTTCATTTCCGAAGACGGCGAAAACCTCGAATTCCCCTACACGGCAGACGAGCGCGACGTATTGCGGCACACCCGACCCATGGGCAAGGGACTTACCGAATACGTGATACGCACCGCAAGGCCCGCCCTGCTGAACCGGCGCGATATCGATGCGCTTGAACAACAGGGCGAAGTCACGGTCACCGGCACCAAATCAGTCAGCTGGATGGGTGTGCCCCTGTTTTTAACCGGCGATGTAAAAGGCGTTATCGCATTGCAAAGTTACACCGAGGACTACCACTACGCGGAACTCGACAAGGAACTGGTCAGTTTCGTCGGCGTGCACATCGCCAATGCGCTCGAACGCCGCCTGACGAACGAAAACCTGCGCAAGGCCTACGCCGAACTCGAGCATCGCGTTACCGAACGCACCTATGAATTGGCACATGCCAACAACGAATTGCGCGACCAGATTCTGGTGCGCGAACGCATGGAGCTCAAACTCAAGCATGAAACCCTGCACGATGCACTGACCGGGCTGCCGAATCGCAGCCATCTATTGGGTCGTCTCGGCCGTGCGCTGGGGCGTTACCACAATGATGCAAGCCGTTTGTTCGCCGTGCTGTTCCTGGATCTCGACCGCTTCAAGGTGGTGAACGATTCGGTCGGCCATCTCGTCGGCGACGAACTTTTGAAGGAAGCGGCCAAACGCATCAGCACCTGCATCCGCGAACCGGATCTGGTTTCGCGTCTCGGCGGCGACGAATTCGCGGTCGTACTCGAAAACATTACCGACCAGGAAGACGTCACCATTGTGGCGGACCGGATCATCCGCGCCCTGAGCGCGCCGATGCGGATTGCCGGCAAGGAATTATTCACTTCGGCCAGCATCGGCATCGCGATCGTCGATGCGCGTTACCGCAACCCCGAAGAATTATTGCGCGACGCCGATGTCGCGATGTACCGCGCCAAGGCCAGCGGCCGTAAAAAATACGCTTTGTTCGATGAAGGCCTGCATGAAATCGCATTGAAAACGCTGGATCTCGAAAACGATTTGCGTCGCGCCCTGCATCGCCACGAATTCCAGCCGTTCTATCAGCCGATTGCGCAATTGATCGACGGAAAAGTGGTGGGCTTCGAGGCGTTGATGCGCTGGAACCACCCGGAGCGCGGCCTGCTCGCTCCCGGGGAATTCCTGGGCGTGGCCGAAGAAACCGGCAACCTGGAAGCGATGGATTGGCAGATTTACGAACAGGTTTGCATTGACCTGGAATCGCTGGTCGTGATGGGCACCTACGTCACCCTGAACGTTTCGCCGGTGCATTTGCGCGACAAGACATTCGCGGAACGTTTCCTGGCATTGATGGACCGCCACCACGTAAAACCGGAAAGCATCAAACTGGAAGTGACCGAAGGCGCATTGCTCGAAGATCCGGAACAAGTTGCCAGCTGTCTTTACGTGCTGAAAAAACTCGGCGTGCAAACCGTGCTCGACGATTTCGGCACCGGCTATTCCTCGCTTTCCTACCTGCACCGCTTCCCCCTGTCGGGTTTGAAGATCGATCGATCGTTCGTCAATGCCTTGCAGGAAGGCGAAGCCGGCGGCAGCACCGCTATTGTGAGGGCAATCCGCCTGATGGCTGATTCACTCGGGCTGGACGTGATCGCCGAAGGCATCGAAACCGAAGACCAGCGCCAGCAATTGCGCCTGCTCGGACTCTCGCTCGGCCAGGGCTATCTATTCGCCCGACCGGCCGATTTGAATACGGTTTGCGAAAAATACGTATTCGGAAATGCCGCGGTTTGAGTTAGCCGAAACCGAAACGCAGGCGATACCGTTTCAACGATGCGTGCGCCATGAAAATTTCCGCCCGCTCCCGAATATCCTTGACGGATGCTCGACAAAGTTTGAGCATGACGCTGTTGCTCCGCAAGGGGCGTATTCATGGCCAGAACGCAAATGTCCGATCCGGAAATACAGGCAAAAGCCTTTTACAAACAGGTGGCTGCCACTCGCACGGTGTGGACGATACGCGACGAAGCGGGAATCCCCGTGCCGGAGAGCGATGACGGCACCAGAGCCATGCCGTTTTGGTCCTCGCGTTCGCTTGCGGAACTCATCATCCAGAATGTGGCCGATTACAACGGTTTCCATCCTATCGAAATTTCCTGGCAGGATTTCAAGGACAAATGGGGCCCCGGCATGACAAAAGACGGCTTGCTTGCCGGTGTGAACTGGGCCGGCAGCACCGCTTCAGGCCCCGACATTGCGCCTGCCGAACTCATCAAAAACGTGGAGACGGCAATTCGCAATGCGCTATAAGCAGGAGTTCAAAGCGACCCGCTTGAAAATACCGGTTCCATTTTTCAGAGGGGTGCGTTGGCACTCTGTTTCGATTGTCATTCTTGCAAAGGAGAGTTGAATATGAAGCAACAAGTCGCTGGCAAAGCCCGTGCTTTGATGGTCACCGGCATGTCGGTTTTGACTGTTTCTTTGACCATGCTGACCCGGCCACACAATGATTTTATCTACGGACTGGGTTTCGGCATTGGCATCGGGCTGCTCATGCTGGGCATTTACAATTTCAGGCGGCAATAAGGTTCGTTTCTCGCAAGGCATCGTGCGTGTCTTTGTTGTCGAATTTTCCGGAATACTTCAATGACTGATATTACTTTCCCGCTCGAAGGCGGTTGCGACTGCAAGGCAGTTCGCTATCGATTAAAAACCTCGCCCATCATCGTCCACTGCTGCCATTGCCGCTGGTGCCAGCGCGAAACGGGCGCCTCGTTTGCCCTTAATGCAATGATCGAGTCCGACCGGATTATTTCTTCAGGCATTGATCCGCAAATAGTCGACACGCCATCCGAAAGCGGCGCGGGCCAGAAAATAGCGCGCTGCCCAAAGTGCATGGTCGCGGTGTGGAGCCATTATTCCGGAGCCGGACCGGTAATAAGTTTTATCCGCGTGGGCACGCTCGATAATCCGGATTTGTTTGCACCTGATATCCACATATTCACTGCGTCGAAACAGCCGTGGGTCATCATTGCCGATAACGTTCCCTCGTTTTCCGGCTATTACGACCGTGACCAGTATTGGCCAAAAGAAAGCCTGAGTCGTCGACAGGCCTTGCTTCCCGCCATCGAGGCATATCAGGCATCGCTCAATCGCGTCCAAAACTGACTGCGCCAGGGAATACCGTGTTCAGGCCTTGTATGCGGCATATCCACGCCTTCCCTGATCGCCGAATGACATCATGATTTCATGGGGCTCCACTTCAGATGGTTACTTCCAGACTCGCTGCGTTTATATTCCCCGTCAGGCACCATGACCGGAGTTCGCGATGCAGGTAAAACACATCACGCCGATATTGAATGTCTCCGATATCCGCCAGAGCTTCGCCTGGTTCGAAAAGCTCGGTTGGAAAAAAACATGGGACTGGGGTACGCCCCCGACATTCGGTGGCGTCGCTTCGGGACATTTCGAGATTTTCCTCTGCCAAGATGGCCAGGGCGGTCGCGGCGCAAGCGGCTGCCGGGCGACTTTCGGCCCTGAATCCAATGAAGCGGCCGAGAAAGGCGTGTGGATGTCCGTCTGGGTCGATGATCTTGATGCCGTGCATCGGCTCTGCATCGAGCAAGGCATCGAGATCACCTGGCCACCAACCGACATGCCGTGGAACGTCCGCGAAATGCATATCAGGCATCCGGATGGCCATGT
>CAZPCE010000085.1:7137-10553 GCA_964584915.1 uncultured Arenimonas sp.
CTACGAAAATACCCGGGGTGCCTGGGGCGTCCATGTGATGGAATCGGGCCTGCTTTCCATCGCTGACAACGGCACGGGCAATCAACTGGTAGTGAAAGTGGTTGCTGGCGAAGCAGGCCCGGAGATTTTCCGCTGGGATCACGAAACCGAAAAACTCGTTTTGTGGAAACCGGGCATGGAAAGCATTCTTCGCAGTGCGAAAAAATCACGCGACAATGTGACTAAAATGCAGCAACGCCATTTGCACAAGAACTGACCGGTTAATCCGGCGTCTCTATTTTCATTGCCAGGTAAGCCATGGAACTACTTTCACTACTGCGTGACATCCGCTCGATCAATGTCGAAGCCTTGGCCGAATATGCCAACAACAACCCTGGCGCCCATGTGGAACCGGCACTCCGGACCGACGACGGCGAACTTGCGGTTGACGGACCCCTGTCCTTGCCGATGCGGGTCGACATGATTTTTACCGAGGATGGCGAAATTACCGATTCAATTACCGTGACTCCGGATAAAAAAATTAGCTTAGACGTTTTCGAAACGCTGGTCGGCGGATTGCCGACCAGGCTTTCACCGTTCGGCTGGGACTACGCGCATATCGATATCGCCTTTCGCGATCCGCCCGCATCGCTGGAAGCACTAGGCGCCTGGTTTGTGCGCTGGTTCGACATGGAAGACGAGAACGAGGCGGATGAAAACCAGCTCTACAAAGTCGTGCACTTCATGTCGGACCCGGAATATACGGGCTCCGGCATCAAACTCATCGTTGATTTTGGTTCTGCGCCAGTCGAGGCTTTCCCGGAACTGTTTTCAGTGCTGACCAAGATGGGCGCCACGAGTGCCGAAGTAAGCTGAGACGCAGACGCGAATTTACAGCAACACTTCCATCATGCGGTAACCGGCGTCTTCCATGCCGAGGCTTTCGTAGGTTTTCTGCGCGTTCCTGTTTTCGTGTTCCACGTACAGACGCAAACCGCAAACTCCGGGCGTTTGTTCCGCCATTTCCTTTACGTGCCGGTACAGCTTCTGGAAAACACCTTGCCGGCGAAAATCGGGATGCACGTAAACGCTTTGTATCCACCACCAGTCGCCGTTGCGCCAATCGCTCCACTCGGTCGTCAGCATCAAGGTGCCGGCCGACTTGTCGCCCGACATCGCGATGAAATAGCGAGCAAGCTTTGGATCGGCGATACCCGCCTGCACGCCTTTCAAAACAGTGTCGCCGTCAAGATGCTTGTGCTCGGTTTCCATCGCCATGGCTTGCGCCCAGGCGGCCAGCAATCCGGCATCCCGCATGTCTGCCAAACGCACGTGCAATGGTTGGATCGGCATCATTGCGCCTCCCTGCCAAGACCGGACCAGTTCGCGCAATATTCGTAGGTGAATTGTTCCTCATCCCAGGCACCGGGAATGGGATTGCCCGCTATTTTTTTCATGATCTCCAGTGTTTTGTCCTGATCGTAGGCACTGCATGCAATGCGGGCATAACTATTGATATTCCACTGGTCCGGATAATCCTTGATTACCTGGTCAAAACCGGCCCGCAAGTCCGGCCAATGTTCGCGCCAATCGGCGACATCCTTGTCACCGCACCTTGTGCAGACGTTGGCCCAATAAATTCGTGCGTACACGGCTTTCGCATTCTCGGCACTCAGGGTTTTCCCTGCGTATTTGGCGAACGCTTCGAAGGAATCCGCATCGCCATGCCACTTAGGCAAATAAAATACCGATGCCGTGAAGTAAATCGGGTAATAGTCCGGGTAGCGCTTTACTGCCTTGTCAAAATAGCGTCTGTAACTTGCTTCATCGGTATTGCTTCCGGACCTCAGCACGATGAATAGTTGCGAATACCATTCGGGATCGCGTTCCGAAATGCTTTCGTGCTCAAGCAGGAATTTTTTTGTTTTTGATATTTGTGCCTGGAACTTTTCGCCGGCGTCTTCGGATACCGATCCGGAATAACCATCGCCCCGGTAGAGCCAGGCGCGGCTAATCATCGACATGGACAATGCAAGATACGCAGAATCGGAAGATTTGTTGCCCGCTATCCAGCGCGAAAACTCTTCATCATTTTGATCATATACGGCCTCGTCCTGCGCGCGGCCAATCATTCTCTCGAAACCGGCGTAATAAAAACTTTGCAGCCATAGCCCGCTGGACGTCCTGAGCTTGTTGCTTCGCAAATTGTCTATCAGCGCATCCAGCGATTTGAAGTCCTCGATTTCCGAGAGATACTCCGTACATCCCATGATGTAGTTCCGCAACTCGCTTTCCGCAAGAGTATTGGGGTCTGCCGGTGAAAAACCGCGGCAATAGGGGAAATCCATTATGCCTTTTGGAGCCGATATCGGCGCGACTGCCGGCTGCGCTGCCAATGCTTCCGGTTTTGTTTTTTGCGCGTTGTTTACTTTGCTTGCAATCACGAACGAAGCAATGCCAAACAGTATTACCGCTGCCAAAATTTTGATTTTCACGTCATTCCTTTATCGTCGTTTTTTTTCAGGACTATCTGTATTGAAGCTAACCATCGACCGGCCTGCTCTTCCGCCCCGTACCCAGTTTCCGCGTCAAGGTGTTACGGCCGAGGCCAAGTTTTTCCGCCGCCTGCTGCCGATGGCCATCGGTAAAATCCAGCGCGGTCTCCAGCAGAATCCGGTCGAACTGCTCTCGCAATTGTGCGTGGATATTCCGTTCGCTTCGGCTGAGCAATTGCTGCGCATTACGCGCCAATGCCTGCTGCCAGATATTCTGCGGCTCGATCGTCAGTTCATTGCTGCGCAAGCAGGCTTTCAGGTCTTTGAGTCCGATGCTTTCGCCGGGCGCCAAGGCCGCCAGTCGCCAGCAGAGGTTTTCCAGTTCGCGTACATTGCCCGGCCAATCGTGCAGCTCCATTCGTGACAGCGCTTCGGGCTTGAAACGTTTGACCGGTGCATTCAACTGCTTTGCGGCCTGCTCGAGAAAGCGCTGGGCCAGCACCGGAACGTCGGATTTTCGATCGCGCAGAGGCGGCAGCTGCAAGCGCACCACATCCAATCGATGCAATAAATCGGCGCGGAATTTTCCTTCCCGCACCAGAGCTTCCAGATGCTGGTGCGTTGCCGCGATCACGCGCACATCCACTTTTATCAATTCGCGCCCGCCGACGCGGAAGAATTCGCCTTCGGCCAGCACACGCAGCAAACGGGTTTGCAATGCCGCCGGCATATCGCCGATTTCATCGAGAAATAAAATGCCGCCATCGGCTTGTTCGAAACGTCCGATCTGTTTTTTATTCGCGCCGGTAAACGAGCCGGCTTCATGGCCGAACAATTCCGATTCCAGTAATTCTGCCGGAATGGCCGCCGTGTTCAGGGCGACAAAGGGTTTGTTCGCGCGCGGCGATTCACGATGCAAGCCGCGCGCCACCAGTTCCTTGC
>CAZPCE010000086.1:0-10479 GCA_964584915.1 uncultured Arenimonas sp.
CACTGGTGCACGCATACAAACCCGGCAAAGGTAAAGTCGCGGTACTGGACCATCGTTGGCAGTTGCTGTCGTAGGACCGACCCTACAAATGAGCCCATGAAAAACGGAGCCGTCGGCTCCGTTTTTCGTGTCTGTAAAAATCTGATGTCTATGCCGTAACGCGCGCTGCAATGGCTTTCGCAAAACTCATGGTATTGCCTTCGCCACCAAGATCGGGCGTCAGTGAATCCTTGGCGTCCATCGCGTCGCGAATGGCCTTGCGAAGCGCATTGCCGCGCTCCGGCATACCCAGATGGTCGAGCATCTGCGCGGCGCCCAGCAACAAGGCGCAAGGATTGGCGATTCCCTTCCCGGCGATGTCTGGTGCGGAACCATGCACGGCTTCAAAAATTGCGGCTTCGGTGCCGATGTTTGCACCAGGAGCCAAACCAAGCCCGCCGACCAGACCAGCACAGAGATCGGAAATGATGTCGCCGAACAAGTTGGTGGTTACCAAAACGTCGAATTGCTCCGGCTTCATCACCAATTGCATGCAGGCATTGTCGATGATCATTTCATTGCACTGGATATCGGGATACTGCAACGCAACCTCGCGTGCGGTTTTCAGGAACAGGCCGGAAGTCGATTTGAGGATATTGGCTTTATGCAGAACGGTCACTTTCTTGCGGCCGACTTTGCGCGCCAAATCGAATGCGTAACGCACGATGCGCTCGGAGCCTTTGCGGGTAACGCGCTGGGTCAGCGTTGCGGTTTCTCCGTCGGCCGTCACTGCCTGGCCTTCGCCGATATACGCGCCTTCGGTATTTTCACGCACGGTAATCAGGTCGATGTTCTGATAGCGCGATTTGGTATTCGGGAAACTGATCGCAGGTCGCACGTTCGCATATAGGTCAAAGCGTTTACGCAGTTCGACATTGATCGAGGAAAAACCTTCGCCCACCGGAGTGGTCAGCGGGCTTTTCAACGCAATGCGGTGGCGGCGGATCGCGTCGACCGTGCTTGCCGGCAACAATTCGCCGTGTTTTTCCAACGCGGCCATGCCGGCTTCGACGAATTCATAGCTCAAGCCCAGGTTCATGGCATCTAGCACATGAAGAGTGGCATCCATAATTTCCGGGCCGATTCCATCGCCACGGATTACCGCGATTGTCTGGGTCATAAATATCTTCAAAAACAGCGCGTTAGAGCCGCGCGAGGGGTCGTATTATGCCACAGAACTAGGCTCGATGGCTTGTGACCGCCCGCACAGCCTGCAAATCAAACGCCGTGATGATGGTCCGGCTTGGCTTGTGCGTGGATGCCCTGGCCTTCCAGCTGATCCAGGAAATCGACCGCACGACGCAGATGGGGAATGACGATCGAACCGCCCACCACCAGCGCCACGCTGAAGGTTTCAAACATTTCATCGCGATTCACGCCGGCTTCCTTGCACTGGGCAATGTGGTAGCTAATGCAGTCATCGCAGCGAAGCACCATGGAAGCGACAAGTCCCAGCAGCTCCTTCGTCTTCAAGTCGAGCGCGCCGTCTTTGTAAGTCTGGGTATCGAGCGCGAAGAAGCGCCGTACGACCTGGTTGTCATGACCCAGAATACGTTCATTCATGCGTTGGCGAAACTCGGTAAATTCGGCCACACGATCTTTTTCGGTCGAACTCACGGTGCAGCCTCCAATAAAGGTTTCAGTCCACCTGCCCGGTCCAGTGCGACCATGTCGTCATAACCGCCGACATGGGTACCGTTGATGAAAATTTGCGGCACGGAAGTACGTTTGGTTTTCTCCATCATCTCGGCACGTGCGACCGGGTCGGTATCGATCCTCACTTCCGAATAGGAAGCACCGCGCGACTTCAGGAAATTCTTGGCTGCAACGCAATAGGGGCAAATTGCAGTGCTGTAAATAATGACATTGGACACGTTATTTCTCCTTCAGTCGGAACTATGGGGGCAATGGCCGGTCTTTTCTAGGCCTCAATGGCATTTAATTTAACCGGCGATTCACTCAAGAGACATGCATATGGTGCATGCTTCACATATCTGAAAATTGGAACCCAACGTGCCCCGTTTATTGCCACTTACTGCAGCTGTTGTCTTCGGTCTCGGTTTTGTCACGGGCGCTAACGCCCAAACCACCACACTGCCCGACATGGGCTCGTCTGCCGCGGAACTGCTTAGCCCCGGCCAGGAAGCCGAATACGGCGCCTACACGCTCTACCAACTCCGCAATTACGGGTATGTACTGGACGATCCTTTGCTGGATTCCTGGCTGCAGGGCATGGGGCACCGCTTGGGTGCGGCCTCTGACAGACCGGAACAACCCTTCACTTTTTTCCTGTTGAAGGAAAGGCAAATCAACGCCTTTGCGACATTTGGCGGCTATATCGGCGTGAATGCCGGATTGATACTGACGGCACAAGCCGAGGATGAAGTGGCCGGCGTGTTGGCGCATGAAATTTCCCACGTGACGCAACGCCATATCCTGCGCAATGCGGAACGTAGCCAGAAAGACCAACTACCCATTCTGCTGGGCATGCTGGCGGTTGTCGTGGCGGCACAGCAAAGCAAGAGCAACAGTGCGGACGATGCGATCGGGGCGGCCGTTATCGGCGGCCAGGCATTGATTGCACAGAGGCAAATCGACTACACGCGATCAAGCGAAGCGGAAGCCGACCGCATCGGCATCCAAACCCTGCATCGTTCGCAATATCGAACAAGCGCGATGGCGGATTTCTTCGAACGGATGGCGACGGCGAGCCGCGGCAATTCCGGCGGCTACCAGGTTCCGGATTATCTTCGCTCGCATCCCGTGACCACGACGCGGATCAGCGAGGCACGCGAACGTGCGGCCCGAATCGAAAATGAACCGAAGCCATTCGAAACGACGTCCGGGTCGCAATCAAACCCGCTTATTCCAAACCAATTCAATCTTGCGTCGGCAAATGCCGCCAACGAGCCGATACGGCAATTTGAATGGGCGCGCGAACGTTTACGCACCTTGACTGCCGCCAGCCCGCAAATTGCAGTCGGTGAATTCAAGGGACTGACGACCGGCATTTCCGCAGCCAAATTGACCGACCCGCAACGCTATGGTTATTCGTTGGCGCTGATGCAAAGCGGTTCGCCCGGCGCATCTGAAGCGATGCTCGAAGAATTGAAATCGAAGTACCCCGATAATTTATGGGTGGCGCTCGCCTATGCGGAAAATGCCCACTACGCCAAAAATCCATCGCAAAGCCAGCAACGTTTTGAAGCATTGCTGAAAAAATATCCTCGCCATGTTGCGATCAGTCTTACCTATGCCCGCACCCTGGGTGAAATTGGCAGTGCCGATGCAGGCCGCCGCGCACAAGCGGTGCTGCGACCGCTGCTCGCACAGAGCGCCGACGATCCTGTCTTTCAGAAGAGTTTTGGCCGCGCCAGCGAATTGGCGGGCGACATCAATCGTGCCACCGAAGCTTATGCAGAAGCCGCTTACCTGAATGGCCGTCCGGAAGACGCTCTGAAACAACTGGACAGCCTGCTCAAGAAAGAGAACATTGATTATGTTCAGCGTGCGCGCGTCGAGGCTCGCATGGCGGCGATAACGCCGGAAGTGCTGGAAATGCGCAGACAAGGCGTAAAGCCATCAGAGCAACCGCCTGACAGGACCTGATGCTGTTGCACTTGTTGGAGCGGCTTTAGCCGCGATCGATTTTTTAGGTTTGCGGATTTCTGAATCATCAATTGCGGCTAAAGCCGCTCCCACAATTCTTATTGCTTCGGCAAATACAACAAAGGATCTACCGGCTTGCCGTTGCGCCTGATTTCAAAATGCAGCATATCGCGCATGGTGCCGGTACGCCCCATTTCGGCGATCACGTCCCCTGCTCTGACCTTGCTTCCTTCGGCCACCAGGCGACGACGGTTGTGGGCATAGGCCGACAACCATTCGTTGTTGTGTTTGATGATGATCAGCTCGCCATAACCGACTAAACCCGCACCCGAATAGACCACGGTGCCGTCACCCGACGCCTTGACCGGCTGCCCGCTTTTACCCCCGATATTGATGCCCTGCTGGGTTGGATCGCCTTGGACATATCGGGCAATTACGGTACCGTCGCTCGGCCAACGCCAGGAAATGGTGCCGGCATGGTTTTCGGCAGGTTGATTTTCAGCAACCGGCACCGGCTTTTCGGTACCGATAACAACCGGCGTTGTCGGAACCACGGGTTTTGTTGTCATTGCAACAACAGGTGCAGGCACTTCAACCGCAGGTTTGGTGACAACAGCCGGCACTTCGACAGGATGGGTTTCGGCTGGCTTGGTCACGCTTGCAGCCACCGGTGTTACAACGGCTACCGAATTCGAATCCCGGGTGTCATTCGCCGGTTGCAATATAAGACGCTGTCCCACCTTTACCGTGTAGGGTTCCGGGATATTGTTCCATGCGGCGACTTCCCGATAGGTGAGGCCTGCTCGAAATGAAATGCCGTACAAGGTATCGCCGGCCCTCACGACATAGGGCTCGTTGCGCGAGATGGGTTCGTATTGACGCTGGGCCGCGGCAGCCGATTTGACGGGTGGCTTTTCATCGGACACATTCGTTGCCCGTACACTCACCGTTGTCTGCGCGCAGGCACTCAGCACCACGATGGATGCGATGACCGAACAAGTGAAGAGTGAAATATTTTTCATGGTGTATTTCATACGCCTTGTGGTTTCATTACGACCCAGACGATCAGCAGAATGAATATGCCGGTAGCAATCCAGCCGATCGGTTCAATGTATTTTTGCAATTTTGCTTCCGCTTTCTCGCCACCCAGCCGGATCGCAGCGGCTACCAGAAAGACCCGCTTGCCACGTCCTATCAACGCCCCAAAGAAAAACGGCAACAAGGGCATGCCAGCCGCACCGGCGGCAATGGTGAATATCTTGAAAGGGATTGGCGTAAAACCGGCCGCCAGCAGCAGCAGGAAACCGTTATCGACAACTTCCTTTTTGATACCCTCGAATTTCGCGGCATAACCCATTTTCTCGACAAACGGCATTGCCAAATCAATCGCATAGTGGCCAATGGCATACCCGACAAACATGCCGACCATGGATGCCGCCAAACTGATGCTCGCATACCAAAACCCGGATTTCGGCTTGGCAAGACACATCGGGGCCAGCATCATTTCGGGAGGGACGGGAAAAATGAACGCTTCAAGAAAACTCAACACCCCAAGCAATGCTGGTGCATGTTTATGCTGCGCCCATTGCAAGGCCTTGAGATACATCGGCTGAAAAATTTTCATCAAATGATCCCGGTGACCAGTGGCACGAAAACGACATTGCCCAAATCATCTTGCACGATGCCTTCCGGTGTTTTTCTCAGGCGCAGAAGTTTCTGCACATTCGAGCCGCCGACCGGTGCGATCAACGTACCGCCCTCGGCCAGTTGTTCGAGTAGTTCGGGCACGATGGCAGCGGCACCGGCGGTGACGATAATCGCATCAAACGGCGCGTATTCGGACCACCCGATATGGCCATCGACATGTTTGCTGCGTACATTCAAATTCAGGTTTCGAAAACGACGGCGCGCCTGACGCAATAATTCTTCGATGCGTTCTACCGTAAAGACTTCCATGCCCAGCGTTGCCAATACCGAACCCTGATAGCCGGAACCGGTACCGATCTCGAGCACTTTTTTCGGCATTCCGTGTTCAATCAAGGCCTCGGTCATGCGTGCAACCACCCAGGGTTGGGAAATCGTCTGGCCCTTGCCTATCGGCAGCGCGGTATCTTCATACGCGCGCGAAGCAAGTGCTTCTTCAATGAATAAATGCCGCGGCAAAACCCGAAGTGCATTCAATACTCGCTCATCGCGGATTCCGCCTTCGCTACGCAGGCGATCCACCATGCGATCGCGGGCTCGCTGCGAAGTCATGCCCAACCCCTTGGCTTCGGGCTTGATGAGATAAGGCGACATCATGCGGACAGGTTTTTTCCCGCACTCAAACCGGAAATCCACTGACCCACTGTTTCAAGTGCGTGATAGCGCGTCAGGTCGACATGAATTGGCGTAATCGAAATAAAACCATTTCGCACCGCATGGAAATCGGTGCCGAGTCCGGCATCCTGTTCGGGGCCCGGCGGACCGATCCACCAGACTGTACGTCCACGCGGATCGGTTTGCGGAATACAGGGCTCCGCGCGATGGCGATGCCCGCAGCGGGTGACTTCAAAACCCCGGATATCTTCCCAAGGCATGTCAGGAACGTTGACGTTAAGAATGGTATCGGCAGGCAGCGGATCGGCCAGCAGGCGCTCGGTAATCAACACAGCCGCCTTTACCGCAGACTCGTAATGCTTGGCTTTATGGTCTTGTGTTGCCAGCGACATCGCGATGGCCGGAAAACCAAGGCAGCGACCTTCCATCGCGGCAGCGACGGTGCCGGAATAGATGACGTCGTCACCCATGTTGGACGTGTTGTTGATGCCGGAAATGACGATTTCTGGATCCGATTTCAATAATCCGGCCAGTGCCAGATGCACGCAATCGGTCGGAGTTCCCGCAACGCTCCAGGTATTTTCATTCAGGGGCTTGGCGCGGATCGGCATGTCCAGGGTGAGCGAGTTGCTCGCGCCGGAACGATCCCGGTCAGGTGCCACCACGAAGACATCATGCCCGGCTTCCTGCAGGCCCCGGGCCAGCATTTTGATGCCCGGTGCATCGACCCCGTCATCGTTACTGATCAATATTCGCATTGCCACCTCAATTCATTATGCTCATGATAACGGAAGCCAGATAACTTGTGTTTTGTAATCCAACGAATATGCAGAAAAAGCAGCCTCCCGACCATGATCAGGATGAAGATGATGCCGCGTTGTTTCGCGAGGCGATTGGAGAAGTGCGCCGCATTGAAATAAGGGAACAAACCGTTCCGCGCACGAAGCCCGTCGCCGATTCGAAGATGTTCCGTCGAGACGAAGCCGAAGCCCTGCGTGATTCACGATCGGTATCGGCAACCGAGGCTTATTTGAATTCCGCCGATGAACTCAGCTACCGTCGGCCGGAAGTTCCAGAGAAATGGTTCAAGCAACTCAAACGTGGACAAATAAGCATTCAGGATGAACTGGATCTGCATCACTGCCGTGCAGCCGATGCCGAAGTTTTCCTGAAACAGTTTTTAAACCAGGCGCGCGAAGAAGCGCACTATTGCGTGCGCATAGTTCACGGCAAGGGTTTACGTTCGGAAAGTGCACCGGTACTCAAGGCACTGGTAGACAGGGTATTGCGCCATCGCGGCGATGTGTTGGCGTTCAACTCCGCACCACAGACACAAGGCGGAACCGGCGCGGTGCTGGTATTGCTCGCGCGCCAATGAAGACAACTAAAAAAAACGTTTTTTATCGACCGTCTTTTTTAGGTTTCTGCGCCAACGGTGGATTCACCCACTTTACGATCACGCCGTGTTGGCTCGCCTGGCGTTCCACCCTGGATATGTATTTCTCGTCGTAACCACTGCTATTGGGCTTGGTTTGAGACATCTTCGACGAATCTTTACCGTCGGTGGTAGCGCAAGAACTGAGAATGCAGATCAGGCTAAGGGCTAATACTCGTTTCATGGGATTACTCCTGAACATGGACGAGATTTCAGACTACTCCTGCCAACGCCGGTTGCAAGTGCCTGATCAGGGGTTTTGCGACGAGTCCGACAGCTCGCCCAGCTCAGCCAGCAATTCCGTGGCATAGGCACCCGGTGGCAATGAAAACCGGCAGGACAAATGGTCTTTTTGCGGCCATTCCCAGCTCAAATCCGGCACCCGGATTCGCAAAGCGCGCCGCTCCTGTTTCAGGTCTGCGGCCTCCAGACCCCGGCAGAGTGCCGAATGGGCTTCGGCGACGGCCAGTTCGCAGGTGGCAACGGCCGCCTGAACCCTTAATTCGCCTTTTCCCCACATTGGCCCGGTCGCGTGGATTTCCAGTTTCTCGGCCCTCGAATGGAGGTCATCAGTAAAAGGCTCCGGTCCGAAAATACTGTGCGAGCCATCGATCATCCAGACCTCGCCTTCCAGCGCACTCAACCAGTTTTCATTTTCGATACGCGAGGCCAATACGGCGTTGAAAATTTCGGAACGTGCGGCCGAAAGATAAATCGATCGCTGCTCGCGTTTCACCCGGTCGCCGGAAAACATTTTCAATGCCATCCCGACATTGGCGCGTTCCCGGCCAAAACGCTGCTCGCCGAAATAATTGGGCAATCCGAAATCGCGAATTTTCTCGAGGCGATTTTCAATCGACGATTTATCGCCCTCAACCTCGCGCAACAACAAGGTGAAGCGGTTTCCGGCCAGTGCACCGCGCGGAAGTTTCCGGTGATGCCATTGCCATTCCAGCAGCTTGACGCCGTCGATATTCAGGCTGTCGAAGTCAGGCGCGATCTTTTTGGGCAGATGTACGGTAAAACGTTGCCGCGTCACCGCATGGCGGTCTTTCAAACCGGCATAACCTATGCCCATTTCGCCAATCCCGGCCCAGGCAGCCAATTGTTTCGCGACAAACGCGGTATTCAGGCCGCGTTTTTCAATCGTGAGCAACAAATGTTCGCCTTCGCCATGGGCGTCGAACGCATTTATTTCTTCAACGACGAAATCTTCCGGTGTACTGCGAAACTTTCCTTTCAGCACGGCCTCGCCGTAAGCACGCGGCAGGATCATGCCCGCCCCAGCAGCACGACAGCCTGTGCCGCAATTCCTTCGCTCCGTCCGGTAAAGCCAAGCTTTTCGGTCGTGGTGGCTTTTACCGATATTTGTTCGATACCCACCTGGCAATCGTCGGCGATGTTCTTTCGCATCGACTCGCTATACAAACTGATCTTGGGCCGTTCGCAAATAATCGTGATATCGGCATTGTTCAACGAATAGCCTTTTGCCTGGATCAGGGCGAAACAGTGCCGCAACAAGTCGCGGCTATTCGCGCCGCGCCAGCGTTCGTCGTCCGGCGGGAAATGCTTGCCGATATCGCCCAACGCCAGCGCACCCAGAATCGCATCGCAAAGCGCATGCAACACCACGTCTCCGTCGGAATGGGCAACCAAACCCCGTTCATGCGAAATCCGCACGCCGCCGAGCATGACGTGGTCGCCTTCGCCGAACGCATGAACATCGAAACCGCTGCCAATTCGCATCATTATTTCTTACTCAAAATAAATTCCGCCAATGCAAGGTCGGAAGGCGTGGTCACCTTGATATTGTCTTCGGACCCTTCCACCAGCAGCGGTTTGAAACCGAGACGTTCCATTGCCATGGCTTCGTCGGTGACATTCAAACCCGCGCGCATGGCCGCTTCGATCGCACGCGTCAAACCACCGCGCCTGAACATTTGGGGCGTCAGCGCACGCCATAATTTTTCGCGCGGTTCGGTAGCGAAAATATGTTTGCCGTCTTCACTGCGCTTGATGGTGTCCCGCACCGGCGCTGCCAGGATGGCGCCGATTGCGTGGCCTTCACCCATCGCCAGCAACCGCGACAGATCGACGGCGCGCAAACATGGTCGCGCCGCATCGTGGACCAGCACGTATCGATCTTCATGTACCACGGCAGGCAATGCCTGCAAGGCCGAGAGCACGGAGTCTGCGCGTTCGGCACCGCCGCGACAGGTATAAATCGGCTTGCCTTCCATCTCCCGCCAACCACCCCAATAGGGATCGTCGGGAGAAATCGCCACCATGACGCCATCCACCAAAGGGTGCGCCAGCAAAGAGCGCAGGCTGTGCTCGATCAGCGGGCGACCGGCAATATTCAAATACTGTTTTGGCGTTTCACTACCGAAACGGGTGCCGCGACCTGCCGCGGGCACGACGGCCCAGGTCATTGGGCATCCTCTTCGACGACCGCTTTTTCTTCCGGAAGTTTTGCCGCATGCGGATCCACCACGCGATAAAAAGTTTCGCCCGGCTTCACCATGCCCAATTCATTGCGCGCGCGCTCTTCGGCGGCAGCCTCGCCCGACTTCAGATCTTCCACTTCGGCGGCGAGTGCATCGTTACGCTGCTCGAGACGGCTGTTGTCGGCCGCCTGGGTTCGCACTTTTTCCTCGAGCTTGCCGGCTTGTCTCCAACCGGTATCGCCCAACCAAAGCTTGGCCTGAAGAGCCAGCAGGAAAATGCCGAGCACCAGGAAAGGCCAAAAGCGTCTCAGTAGCGTCATCTTTAGTGTTTCAAACTCACGAACGCATCGCGACCGGCATAGCGTGCCTTCTCGCCGAGCGCCTGCTCGATACGCAAGAGCTGATTGTATTTGGCGACACGGTCGCTGCGGCAAAGCGACCCGGTCTTGATTTGCGTTGCGGTAGTGGCGACGGCGATATCCGCGATCGTCGTATCTTCGGTTTCACCCGAACGGTGCGAGACGATTGCCGCATAATTGCTGGCATTGGCCATCGCAATGGCTTGCATGGTTTCACTGAGCGTACCGATTTGGTTGACCTTGATCAGAATGGCATTCGCAATTTTCCTGT
>CAZPCE010000087.1:0-1480 GCA_964584915.1 uncultured Arenimonas sp.
TGAAAACCTTCGAGACCGATCCCCGTGTAAGCCTGATTGTCCGTGAGGTCAATGGCGGCTGGGTGGCGGTCAGCAATCAGGGCTCCGAGTTGGCCAGCGGCGAATACCTGTTGTACGCCAATTGCGACGATGCCTGCGAGCCGGAGATGGTGAGCAAGCTGGTGGATGCTATGCAGAAAAATCCGTCTGCCGGTGTGTCGTTCTGTCGCAGCCTGTTGGTCGACGCCTCGGGAAAGGTTCTGGGCGATGACTACGCTGGCCGGGAGCCCGGATTCAAGGCGCGTTGTGCTGCCGATACCCTAATTTCCGGGCGGGAAATGTCCCGTTTCCTGCTGCACTCCTGTGTCATGCCTAACCTGAGCTCCGTGCTCATGCGCAAGTCCGATTTTCTCGCGGCCGGCGGTTTCTCCGGGCAGTACAAGGCTAACAGCGACTGGGACCTATTCTTCCGCCTGGCCGAACGCTGTGACGTGGCCTATGTCGCAGCGCCGCTGAATCATTTCCGCCAGCACGAGACCACCGTTCGCAGCCAGACCAAATCGCAGACCACCTACGAGGAGTTTTTCCGCTTGCTACTTGGCGAAATACGCCGTCTCGATCTGAGCTTCTTCGAGCGCTGCAAGTACCGGACGCGGGTCATGACCTTGTGGGGGCATCACTTGTTGACGCAGCCCATACATGGCTTGCGCAATTTCCCATATCACTTAGGGCGGGTGCTGGCGCTTGATCCACCGGCCTTACTATTCTTTCCTCTGGCGGTTGTCGAGCATGTGCTGAGCAAGGTCGCCGGGTTGTTGAGCCGAGCTTTTCGCTCGTTATATCGTTGACCGCCGGGACCATGGGGGCTCCTTCCCGCTTGATCAGCAAGATCAGAAAAACGCTCGCCGACTATTCGCTGCGGCGCTATTTGCGCTACGCCGTTCAGCCTTGGTACTGGCCCTTGTTGGTCGAAATGCAGCGTCGGAAAGCACGGGAAATCGCCTTCTTTGGAGAGCAGTTGGCGAGCGCGATTGACGGCTTGGGCAACGAGGATGTTTTGGCACGCCATGTCTTCCGCCCCTGGTTGGCCTGCGCGCCCGTTGCCTGTTTGGCACCGGCCGCTTCGTCGCCAATCTCCCTGTCATCTGATGCCGCACTGCGTATGCGTGTCGATCGTCTTGGCTGGGTCTTGGAGCAGGCCGTTGAAAGTCTTACTCAGGCTTGGGGCGGTGTCGACGAATGGCTTAAGTCCCGAGAAACGGCAGCGGATGTCTGCGCCGATGCCTATTCGCGTTCCGAGCGTATCGCCAATCTGGTCATGCTCTGCAGCCTCGGCGATCCGCCACTTGGCCTGAGTGAGCATGTCAGGCAACTGATTTGTCGCGATGCCGAGGCTTTACTCGAGCAGGTCGAGTACCACGGTGAGCTGAATACCAATAACCACGTGCTGAACAACGCTCGGGCGTTGCTGATTGCCGGCGTGTTTCTGGGTGACGGGCGT